>JBHYGP010000142.1:0-892 GCA_051858935.1 Sphingomonas sp. | reverse complement strand
CACCGCGTCGAGATCGGCGCGCAGCCGGTCGGGATCGAAGGACAGCGGCAAGCGCACCCGATCGGGTATTGTCATGCGGGGTGGTGACAGGTCGAGCATATGCACGAGCAGGTTAGCGCCATAGGCCACGCGCGCAAGCCGCATGCCCGGCGCATTTGACGCCTGTCCCCGGCTGGGCCAAGCAGGGCCAATGAGCGACGCCCGCCCTGCGCTGGACTGGCTGCGGCGGCGTGCCGGGCGGCTTCGCGCGCTGATTCTGGACCCACGCGCCCGGTCGGAGACACTGACGCGGCTGCGTTATGGGTCGCGCGTGCATCAGGATGTGAGTCTCAGCTTCCACGACCGCTATCCGCGCCTGTTCGCGGCGGCGCGCGCCCTGCTCGCCGACCGGGCGGGGCCACGCATCCTGTCCTATGGCTGCGCTGCAGGAGAGGAGGTGACGTCGCTGCGTGCCTATTTCCCCGATGCGATGCTGGTCGGAGCGGAGATCAACCCGGCGCTGCTGCGCGCATGTCGCAAGCTGCCGCACGATCCGAACCGCAGCTTTATCGAATCCCGCCCCGATCTGATCGCCGCGCATGGCCCCCATGACGCGATCTTCGCGATGGCGGTGTTCACCCGCCGTCCGCACGAGGTGGAGGAGCGCGCGATGCGCGACATCTCCGCCCACTATCCGTTTGCATTGTTCGCAGCGGACCTGCGCTTCCTTGCCGATCAACTCAGTCCCGGGGGACTGCTGATCGTCGAGCATGCGCAATATCTGGTCGAGGATGCATTGCGTGACCTGCCGTTCAGCCCGGTGTCGGGGCTGGGCGACTGGCTGGCCAAGGGGCCGCGGTTCGATGCGAACGGCATCCGCATCGAACCGCAACCGCGCATCTACCGCATCTTC
>JBHYGP010000141.1:0-5100 GCA_051858935.1 Sphingomonas sp. | reverse complement strand
ATCGCGATCGGCATCGGGGTGGGTCGAGCCCCAGATCGCCTGAAACGTGCGATACAGGCCCAGCCGGGGATCGACGCTGCGCGGAAATTCTTCCGGCGCCGCCACGATCGCCTCCAGCGTGGCGCGCACATAGCGGTCACCTTCGGTCTGGCTACCGGTGAGCGCGCGGCCATAGCGACGAAGAAAGGGGAGATGAGGCGCGAGCTGCTGTCCAAGCGACATGGGAACATATTCTCCTTCGGCGATACCGTGTGTTTGGCCACGGTATCGGTGCATTACAAGTCGTCTGCTGGTCCAAAGGAAGCCCCTCCCCGGATTTCGCATCGCCTGTGGAACAAACAAGTGCGAGATTGGTTTCATCCCCGCCGAACGACTATGACGTCAGTTCGGTCGATGGCTTGCAGCCGCGATTATTTTTGTGCATCCGCCCAATGCCCGGGCAATCAGGGGGACGAGGTGTTTTCGGCCGACGATAAAAGTAAAACACCGCAGCGTGTCAGTGGAGACCAGCCGTCGCGCAAGAGCGGGGCGGCTCCCCAGGCTGACCGTAATATCGGCGATGCGCTGCGCCGCGTCTATCAGGACGCGGCGAGCGAGGATGTTCCCGACGACCTGCTCGACCTGCTCCGCAAGCTCGATTAATTTCAGGGCCGATGGAGGGGGATGAGCTTTCGCGCCGTACCAGCGCCAGTCCATTGGCGGCGGTCGCGCGAATGCCGACCGGTGCCAAGGTTTTTCTGATATTGAGCGGCGCATTGTTGCCGCTCGCGCTGATCGCCTTTCTCGCCTCGCTTCAGACAACCCGCATTGCCGACCAGGAGGTGCGCGCGCGGCTGCGCATCGCGGCGGGCGAGGCGGCGCGGTCATTGCGCGGCGAACTGGCATGGGAGCTGCGCGAACTGCGCGGTGCCCTTCCCGCGTCGCCAGGCCAGCCTCCCAATTGCGGACGGCTTGCCGGCCTGTTCGAGCCTCAGGCGACCCAGGGGATCCGCTACGCCGTGCTCGACCCCTATCGGCGGTTGCTGTGCGGCCAGCCCCTTCCCTCCGTCGCATCGGCTGCGGATAGCGGCAACGCCTCGCCGATCCGCCTGCTCCCCGATTCCGGCGCGCAGATCGAGGTTGAGGGCGGCGCGGGCGACACCGCGCGCGCATTTTTCCCCACCGCCTTTCTTGCCAAGGCCGCCGCGCCGACCGGCATGGCGAGCGATTACGGCCTCGAACTGATTGCCGCCAATCGCACGCTTGTACTGCGCGAGCTTCCTACACCCGCGCCGCTCGCCCGAACCGAGACGCAGGTCGTCGATCTCGATATCGAAGACCTGCGGCTGCAGATGACGGTGCCGAGCGCCCCGGTTACCTCTTCTGCGGTCATCGCCGCGCTGTCGCCGTTCCTGATGTGGTTCCTGGCCGCCGCGATCGCCTGGTTTGTCGTCGACCGGTTGCTGATCCGTCCGCTGCGTCGGTTGCGCACGACCGTCGGCGCTTATCAGCCGGGCGAGGTGATCGATCCGATCGCGGGCAGCGATATCCCGGCGCAGGAGATCCGGGCGCTCGGCGACACGTTCCGCCAGCTGAGCCAGACCGTGCAGCTCCACGAACGCGACCTGGCCGAAGGACTGTCGCGCCAGACCAAGCTGACCCGCGAAGTTCATCACCGCGTCAAGAACAACCTTCAGGTCATCGCCAGCCTGATCAACTTCCACGCCCGCGTCGCCGCCGAGCCGGGCGCGCTGGAAGCCTATGCCTCGATCCAGCGGCGCGTCGATGCGCTCGCCGTCGTCCACCGACACCATTATGCGGGGTTCGAAGATACCCGAGGGATCGAAATCCGCTCGGTCATCGGCGAACTGGCGTCGAACATCCGCGCCACCGCGCCCGAGCGCAATTCGGTTGGCATCATGCTCAATATCGAACCGCTGCTGGTGTCGCAGGACGCGGCGGTGGCGATCGCGTTCCTGATCACAGAGATCGTCGAACTGGCGATGCTGGCGTCGCCGGGGGCACAGATCAACATCTCGACCCAGACCGACGCTGACACGCCCGGCAGCGCCATGCTGCGCATTAGTTCGCCCGCGCTGACCGAGTCCGCACAATTCGCTTCGCTGTACGAGCATCGCTATGGCCGGGTGATCGGCGGCCTGGTGCGTCAGCTGCGCTCGCAGCTGCACCACGACCCGATGATCGGTGCGTTTGAGCTAGCCGTCGCGATCACCGGACGGACCTGAAAAAAATTCCGAAAAAATCGTCAGCCGCGCGGAACCCCGGATCGGGTTCGCCGTTTTACACTTCGGATAGTGACCTTTTGCCCCCCCGCTCTCGCTATCCACGACACAGGCCCGGAAGCGTCAACCCCCTCCCCCCCCCGGTGACGCTTCCGGGCCTTATTCGTCCTAGCGACATCACGCATCTCATTCAGATCACACGCGGAACGAAGTCGCGCGCCGGGCATTTCCCCCTCGCACGAATGCGAAACGGAGAAGTACCATGCGCAAGATTTTGACGATGGCGATGCTCGCGGGCGGTCTCGCCCTCTCGGCCTGCAATACGATCGAGGGCGTGGGTCGCGACGTGGAGTCGGCTGGCGACACGGTCGCCAAGACTGCCAAAGACGCCAAGTAAGCGCCCTTCGCGTTATTCCCCTGCGGCGGCTTCGGCCGCCGTTTCCTTTTCACGGCGCTTGCGCGTGAACCAGATCGCCACCAGGGACAGGAAATACAGCCCGCACAGGGGGCCGGCGAGCAGCAGCTGCGACCCGATGTCCGGCGGGGTCAGTACTGCCGCAATCGCGAAGGCGGCGACAACCGCATAGCGCCACGCGCCCTTGAGCTGCTCATAGGTCACGATGCCCGCGCGCTCGAGCAACATCAGCAGTACCGGCAGCAGGAACGAGATGCCGAACGCAAAGATGAACTGCATCACGAAATCGAGATAATTGCCGACCGCGGGCAACGCCTCCTGCGTCACTCCGCCGCCCAGATCGCCTTCCAGGCCGAGCAGGAAGTTCAGCGCCACGGGGATCGCGAAATAATAGGCCAACGCCGCGCCCGACACGAACAACACCGGCGTCGCCAGCAGGAACGGCAACAGCGCACGCTTTTCCGTGCGGTACAGCCCAGGCGCGACGAACTGCCACAGCTGATTGGCGATGATCGGGAAGGACAGCATCAGCGCGCCGAAAAATCCGACCTTGATCTGCACCATGAAGGCTTCGAAAATCTGGGTGAAGATCAGCCTGTCCTGCCCCGCCGCCGCGAGCGGGTGAACGAGGAAGCCGAAGATCGGCTTTGCGAAATAGAAGCACAGGATGAAGGTCGCGACCAACGCCACCACGCAATAGAGCAGCCGCCGTCGCAGCTCGATCAGATGATCGAGCAAAGGCGCTTCGGTGTTGGCGAGCTCGTCGCTGTCGCTCACGATTCCGCCTTCTTCTTGCGCGGCTTGCGGGCAGGCTTGGGCGATGGCGAGTCGAGCACCGCATCCGCCGCCGGATCTGCCTTCAACGCCGGCGGCTCGACGCTCACCGGTGCCGCGCCACCCGCGTCCTGCGGCAGCTGGGCCGGTTCGGCCCCTGCCTCATTGGGATTGTACACCGGACCGGCCAGCATCTTTTCAGGCGGATAGTCGCGCATGATCCGCGCGTTTTCCTCGGCCCATTTCTTTTCCATCTCGGCGAGTTCCGACTCGCGGACCATCGTGTCCAGCCCGCTGCGGAACTGGCTCGCGACGCGGCGCGCCTTGCCGACCCAATGGCCGACAAAGCGCATCGCCTTTGGCAAATCCTTCGGCCCGATCACCAGCAGGGCAACGATGCCCACCACCAGAAATTCGGGTGCGTTGAAATCGAGCATCGATCAGCCGACCCGCAAGGCTGCGGCACGGAGCCACAGCGGAAAACTCAGCGCTCGTCCTGCGCCGGACGCGCTTCAGCCGCAGTGTTCTGTGCCTGGGGCTGCGGATCGGCGACCCGCTTGGCCTCGATCTCGGCGGGCTTGGCGGCGGCCTCATCGTCCTCGGCCATACCCTTCTTGAACTGCTTGATGCCCTTGGCGACGTCACCCATCATGTTCGAGAAGCGGCTGCCCCCGAACAGAAGGATTACGAGAACACCGACGATCAGCCAGTGCATCAGACTCATGCTACCCATCGGAACTCTCCGTTGATTCCCGGCCTATCTAGTCGTCTTCATCCCGGGTTTCCACCGCTTCCGGGCCAGAGCCTTCCGAATGTGCCGCCTCGAACGCCAGATCGACCGGATCGAGCAGCCCGGCGGCGCGCAGATCGTCGATTCCGGGCAGGTCGCGGCGGCTCGCCAGCCCGAAATGGCTGAGGAACTCGGGGGTCGTCGCGTACATTAATGGCCGCCCCGGCACTTCGCGCCGCCCCGCCGGGCGGATCCACCCCGCCTCCATCAGCACGTCCAGCGTGCCCTTGCTGATCTGCACCCCACGGATCGCCTCGATCTCCGCGCGCGTCACCGGCTCGTGATAGGCGATGATCGCCAGCGTCTCGATCCCGGCGCGACTGAGCTTGCGGCTGTCCTCGCGGTCGCGGCGCAGGAAATTGGCGAGGTCCGGCGCGGTCTGGAAATGCCAGCGCCCGCCGCGCTCGACCAATTCGACACCGCGCCCGGCATAGGTTTCAGCCAGCGCCGACAACGCGGCCGCAATGTCAGCCTCCTCGCCGACATAGGCGCGCAAGTCCGTCAGCGTCAGCGGGCTTTCGGCCGCGAACAGCACCGCCTCCACCGCGCGCATCGTTTCGTCCGGCATCGTCATGCTTCGATACCCTTCAGGTAAAGCGGCGCGAATGCCGACTTCTGCCGGATCTCGACCCGCCCCTGCTTGGCCAGCTCCAACGCCGCGACGAATGAACTAGCGAGCGCCGATTTGCGATACGAACCGCTGGCATCCTCAGGCAGAAAACTCTCAATCGTGCTCCACTCGATCCGCTGCCCGATCAGCTCGGACACGCGGTGGATCGCATCCTCCAGCGTCATCACCGGGCGCACCGCGACGATATGCATCACCGGCCGCGTCCGCGCACTGATCTGGCCGTACGCGGCGATCAAATCATAAATTTCGGCCTGCCAGCGCGACTTGC
>JBHYGP010000140.1:0-5101 GCA_051858935.1 Sphingomonas sp. | reverse complement strand
GCGGCATCGTCACGCCCAGCAGCGGCACGGTCACCGTCGGCGGGCATGACGCGATCCAGTCGCCGCGCGCCGCGCGGATGATGATCGGGCTGGTGCCGCAGGAGCTTTCGGTCGACATGTTCGAAACGGTACTGGCGACCACCCGCTACAGCCGCCGCCTGTTCGGACGCGCGGGGCATGATGACTATATTGACCAGGTGCTGAAGGACCTGTCGCTGTGGGACAAGCGCAAGTCCAAGATTATGGAGCTGTCGGGCGGCATGAAGCGCCGCGTGCTGATCGCCAAGGCGCTGGCGCACGAGCCGGAGGTGCTGTTCCTCGATGAGCCGACCGCGGGCGTCGATGTCGAACTGCGCCGCGACATGTGGAAGCTGGTCCATCGCCTGCGCGAACGCGGCACGACGATCATCCTGACCACCCATTATATCGAGGAGGCCGAGGAAATGGCTGACCGGGTGGGCGTGATCAACAAGGGCGAGCTGCTGTTGGTCGAGGACAAGGCGGTGCTGATGAAGAAGCTGGGCAAGCGCGAAATGGACATCGCGCTGGTCGAGCCGATGGATCACATTCCTCACGATCTCGCCGAATGGCAGCTGACCCTGACCGACGAGGGAACGCGGCTGCGCTACACCTTCGACGCACAGGCAGAGCGGACCGGTATCCCCTCGCTGCTCCGCAAGCTTGGCGAGCTGGGCATCGCGTTCAAGGATCTCGATACGTCCAAGTCGAGCCTGGAGGACATCTTCGTCGACCTTGTCGCCGCGAAGCGAGAGGAGGTGGCGGCATGACCGGGTTCAACCATCATGGCGTATGGGCGATCTATCGCTTCGAAATGGCGCGCGCGCTGCGCACCTTGTGGCAGAGCCTGGTCACGCCGGTGATCACCACCGCGCTCTATTTCGTCGTGTTCGGCGGCGCGATCGGGTCGCGGATGCAGGAGCTGGACGGTGTATCCTATGGTACGTTCATCGTGCCGGGCCTGATCATGATGAACCTGTTGCAGCTGTCGATCTCGAACGCGTCGATCGGCATCTACTTCCCCAAATTCACCGGGACGGTCTACGAATTGCTCTCTGCGCCGGTGACCGCGTGGGAGATGGTGATCGGCTATGTCGGCGCCGCCGCGACCAAGTCGATCGCGATCGGCCTGATCATCCTGTTCACCGCCATGGCGTTCGTCGATGTGCCGATCGCGCATCCGTTCATGATGCTGACGATGCTGGTGCTGACCGCCGTCACCTTCTCGATGCTCGGCTTCATCATCGGCATCTGGGCCAAGGGATTCGAGCAATTGTCGTTCGTGCCCGCACTGATCGTCACCCCGCTGACCTTCCTCGGCGGCGCATTCTACACGATCAACATGCTGCCAGAGCCGTGGCGCACGGTGAGCCTGGCCAACCCGGTCGTCTATCTGGTCAGCGGCTTCCGCTGGGCATTCTTCGACAAAGGCGATGTCGCGATCGGGGTGAGCCTGGGCTTCACCGCCGCGTTCCTGTTGGTCTGTCTCGCCGTAATCGGCTGGATCTTCAAGAGCGGCTGGCGGCTGAAGAACTGACGGGCAGGAGCATTGGCCTCAGCACCAGCACGTTGAGGTTGAGCAATGCGTGCGTCAGCATCGCGAACCAAAGCTGGCCGGTGACGAGGTAGAGCAGCGCAAGCGTTGCGCCGCTGAAGACCCCGAACGCCATCCCCGGCCAGCCATAGCCGCGATGCGCCCGCGTGAACAGCAGCGTCGCGATCAGGATCGCGGCGAGCGCGCTACCCGACAGCCGCGCGACGATCAGCGGTAGCGCAAGGCGGAAATAGAGTTCTTCGACGATCGCGGCGATGGTGGCGAGCAATCCGGCCCAGCCGATCTCAGTGCGATCGCGCGGCACCAGCGCTGCCATCGCGTGCGGGGTCAGCGCTCGGCGCCCGTTCCGCTTTCGCCACGCGGCGAGCGCCACGCCGATGAGCGCACTGCCGAGAACCGCCGCGAGGACCGCGATCTCGATGTGCGCGACGTTATCGCCCAGCCCGGCGATTCGGCGCGCATCGTCGACCAGCGGTACGAATTCGGCGGGTAGGGTGGTGAGCGCGGCGATGTCGCCCGCCACGAGGAGCACGAGTAGTGCGCTTCCCCCAAATGCGGCGGGCGCATAGGTCAGCCAGCGTCGATAGCGCGCGATCCGACCAGGCGCCGCCGTCCCGCGCGCGCCCGATCGGATGAACCAGAAATAGGCGGCGGCCAGCACCGCCAGCAACGCGGCGTCGATCAGTGTGGCGGACCCGCCCGCGCCCATCAATCTGTGCGGTGCTCGCCCTTGACCCAGCGCACCGTGCCGCTGCTGGCGCGCATCACCACGCTCTCGGTCGTCATCTTGCCCTTCTTGCGCTTGACGCCTTCGAGCAGCGAGCCGTCGGTCACGCCGGTTGCGGCGAAGATGCAGTCACCCTTGGCCAGTTCCGACAGGTCGTACTGCTTGTCGAGGTCGGTGATGCCCCATTTGCGGGCGCGGGCGCGCTCATCGTCGTTGCGGAACAACAGACGGCCCTTGAACTGCCCGCCGACGCAACGCAGCGCGGCACAGGCGAGCACGCCTTCGGGTGCGCCGCCTTGGCCCATATAGACGTCGATCGTGGTGTCGGGGTCGGTGGTCGCGATCACCCCGGCCACATCGCCGTCGCCGATCAGCATCACGCCACAGCCGAGCGAACGCAGCTCCGCGATCAGCTTTTCATGGCGCGGACGATCGAGCACACAGGCGATGATCTCGCGCGGCTCGACGCCCTTGGCGGCGGCAATCGCGCAGATATTGTCGGTCACCGACTTGTCGAGGTCGATCACGTCCGGCGGATAACCCGGGCCGACCGCGATCTTGTCCATGTACACGTCGGGAGCGTTGAGCAGATTGCCTTCCTCGGCAATCGCCAGCACGGCAAGGCTGTTTGGACCAGCCTTTGCGCAGATCGTGGTACCCTCCAGCGGATCGAGCGCGATGTCGATCTTCGGCCCCTTGCCCGGTGCCGATCCGACCTTCTCGCCGATATACAGCATCGGCGCCTCGTCGCGCTCGCCCTCCCCGATCACCACGGTGCCGTCCATGTACAGCTCGTTGAGCGCGGCGCGCATTGCCTCCACGGCGGCGGCATCGGCAGCCTTTTCATCGCCGCGCCCGGTCAGCGTCGATGCGGCGATCGCGGCGGCTTCGGTCACGCGGACCATTTCGAGGACGAGAACGCGGTCGAGAAGCTGGCTGGCGGTCTGCATGGGGCTGGCTTGTCCTGTTCTGCCTGTGTCAGCGCGGCGATAGGAGGGCAGGGCGGGCTTGTCGATGCCCGCCAACGCTGTCATCGCCAGCAAATTCGCATGACCGTCGGAATGGTAACTGACGTTACGGACTCGTTGACGCGGTCCATCTTGCAGTGCAGCACGCGCGACATGGCTAGTGCACCTCCGATCACCAACAATCCCGATGTCCGTTTCCTCGGTCGCGTTCTGGGCGACGTGATCCGCGCTTATGGCGGCGACGCGCTTTTTCGCCGCATCGAATATATCCGGTCGGCATCGGTCGACCGGCATCGCGGAATTGCGGGTGCGGACTCGATCGACCCGGGCCTCGACAGCCTCAGCCTCGACGAGACGCTCGATTTCGTGCGCAGCTTCATGCTGTTCTCGATGCTCGCCAACCTGGCCGAGGATCGTCAGGGCATCGCCGCAGAACCGGGCGCGGATATCGAGCATGCGGTGGCCAAGCTCAAGGAACATGGCATCGGGCGCGACCGGATCGCCGAGCTGCTCGCCGATGCGCTGGTCGCCCCGGTGCTGACCGCGCACCCGACCGAGGTGCGGCGCAAGTCGATGCTCGACCACCGCAACCGCATCGCGGAGCTGATGCGGTTGAAGGATCAGGGTGTCACCGAAACGCAGGACGGTGATTTGGTCGATGAGGCGATCGTGCGGCAGGTCGCATTGCTGTGGCAGACCCGCGTGCTGCGCTTCGAGCGGCTCTATGTCGCGGACGAGATCGAGAATGTGCTGTCCTATCTGCGCGACATTTTCCTGCCCACGCTGCCCGCGCTCTACGCCCGTTGGGACCGCGCATTGGGCAGCCGCGTCCCGGCTTTCCTGCGCCCCGGCAACTGGATCGGCGGCGACCGTGACGGCAACCCGTTCGTCACCGCCGATTCGATGCGCCTCACCATGGCGCGCTCGGCCGAGACGGTGCTGGCTTACTATCTCGACGCGGTCCACGCGCTCGGGGCCGAAATCTCGATTTCGGCGCATCATGCGCAGATCGATGCCGGCGTGCAGGTGCTCGCCGACGCCAGCGGCGACGATGCCGCGAGCCGTAGCGACGAACCCTATCGGCGCGCGATCTCCGGCATCTATGCCCGCCTCGCCGCCACCTATCGCGACCTGACCGGCAAGTCGCCATCGCGCCCGGGCGCGCTAAAGGGCGAGCGCTATCCCGACCCGGCGGCGTTCCGCGCCGACCTGTCGGCCATAGCCAAGGGGCTGGCCGCGCAGGGCGGTGAGACGCTGGCGTCGAGCGGATCGCTGGGGCGGCTGATCCGCGCGGTCGATATCTTCGGCTTCCACCTCGCCACGCTCGACATGCGCCAAAACAGCGCGGTGCATGAGCGCGTGGTCGCCGAACTGCTGAAGGTCGCCGGGGTCGAGGCCGATTACACCGCGCTCGGCGAAGAGGCGCGTATCGCGTTGCTGCGCCGCGAACTCGCCAGCCCGCGCCCGCTGACCAGCCGCTATGCCGATTATTCCGACGAAACCGCGTCGGAACTCGCCATCGTTCACGCCGCGGCAGAGGTCCACGCCCGCTACGGCCGCGCGGCGATCAGCCAGTATATCGTGTCGATGGCGCAGTCGGTGTCGGACCTTCTCGAAGTGCATGTCCTGCTCAAGGAAGCCGGCCTGTATATCCCCGGCGAACCTGCGGTCGCGCACATCATGGCGGTGCCGCTGTTCGAGACGATCGGCGATCTCGACGCTGGGCCGGACATCATGCGCGCCTGGTTCGCGCTGCCCGAGGTTGCGGCCATCGCGGGCGTGCGCGGGCATCAGGAAGTGATGATCGGCTATTCGGATTCGAACAAGGACGGT
>JBHYGP010000139.1:0-5103 GCA_051858935.1 Sphingomonas sp. | reverse complement strand
GCGTGCGCGATCACCGCGAGGCCGCAATCGCGGGCATAAGCGAGGACGCGGCGCATCACGCCGCTATCGGCAATCCACCCACGCCCGGTCGCGACGGCGCGCGCCCCCGCATCGGCGTTCGTGGCATATTCGGCGAGGTCCAGCCCCTCCAACCCGCGCGTCGTGGCGGCGATCGGGTGGACCCAGAGTTCCGGCTTGCCCATGTCGGCGGCGCGCTGGACGAGGCCGGGGCCGTCGAGCACGGGGGACTGATCGGGCATCAGGCCGATGCGCGCAATCCCGCCCGCACGGCACGCTGCCTTGTCCATCGCGAAGACGCCCAGATCGGTGAGGGCAGGGGCGAGCAGCTTGCCGCCGCAGTCGATGACCTCGGCACCATCGGGCGCCGTGTCAACGATCCGCTCGTCCGCGACGAACAGGTCGCCGCTGCGCTCGCCACCCTCTGGGCAGACCAGCCGGGCGTTGCGGAAGATACGGTTCATGCCCAGCCCTCCACGCCGCGCGCGCGTCGGGTCAGCACGTCGAGGCACGCCATGCGCACCGCGACACCCATCTCGACCTGTTCGGTGATCGCCGACCGTCCGGGCAGGTCGGCGACGACCGAGTCGATCTCGACCCCGCGGTTCATCGGGCCGGGGTGCATGATCAGTGCATCGGGCTTGGCGCGCTTCAATCGTTCGAGCGTCAGCCCGTAATTGAGGTGATATTCGCGGGTCGAGGGGATGTACGCCCCCGACATACGCTCATTCTGCAGCCGCAGCATCATCACCACGTCCGCACCCTCGAGCGCCGCATCGAAATCGGTGAACGGGGTGACGTGCATCTTCTCGATCGCGGCGGGCATCAATGTAGAAGGGGCGACCACGCGCACCTCGGCGGCCAATGCGGTGAGCGCGAGGATGTTCGAGCGCGCGACGCGGCTGTGCAGGATGTCGCCACAGATCACCACGCGCTGATGCGCAATGCTGCCCCGGCGGCGGCGGATGGTCAGCGCGTCGAGCAACGCTTGCGTCGGATGCTCATGGCTGCCGTCGCCGGCGTTGAGCACCGGGCAATCGACCTTGTCGGCGATCAGCTGCACCGCGCCCGAGCTCATGTGCCGGATCACGATCACGTCCGCGCGCATCGCGTTGAGTGTCATCGCGGTGTCGATCAGCGTCTCGCCCTTCTTCACGCTCGACTGGGCGGCATGCATGTTGACGACGTCTGCGCCGAGCCGCTTGCCCGCAATCTCGAAGCTGAGCAGCGTCCGGGTCGAGTTTTCGAAGAACGCGTTGATCTGGGTCAGCCCGTCGAGGCGATGGTCGCTCGGCGCACGGTTGCGGTTCGCCTCGATCCATTGTTCTGCCTCGTCGAGAAGGAACAGGATTTCGTGCGGCTGAAGCCCGGAAATGCCCGTCAGGTGCGCGTGCGGAAACACGGCGCGCCCCTGAATCTGGGCGCCGGGGCGATGATCGATCGGCGGTTGCATTAAAGGCGCGGGTTAGCGGGGTGGGGAGGGCAAGTCTAGCCCGTGGCGAGCGCGTCTATGGCACCTTGAAGGATGTAGCTCGCGGCCAGCTTGTCGACCCGCTCGGCGCGTTTGGCGCGGGAGAGGTCTTCGGCGATCATCTGGCGTTCGACCGCGGCGGTGGACCAGCGTTCGTCCCACAGAAAGATGGGCAGGTCGAGGTCGGCCATGTTGCGGGCAAAGGCGCGGGTCGATTGGGTGCGCGGGCTGTCGGTGCCGTCGAGATTGAGCGGCAGGCCGATGACCAGCCCCTTGACCTGTTGCTGACCGATCAGCGTCACCAATTCGGCTTTGTCGGCGGTGAATTTGGTCCGCTTGATCAGATGCGCGGGGCTGGCGAAGGACCAGCCGGCGTCGCACAAAGCGGTGCCGATCGTCTTGGTCCCCACATCGAGGCCGAGCAGGCGGCCGCCGTCGGGCAGCGCTGCGCGATAGGCGGCGGCGTCGGTGGTGATCATCCCGCTGCCCGACGCGCGAACATATCGACCCATGCGCTGCGGCGGGCGCGGTGCGTGGTTAGCCGCCGCTCGGCATCGGCGCGCACATTGGCCCAGAACAGGGTGTAGTCGAACACGTGATAATTATTGCCCGGCAGGACATATTGCCCGCCGACCCCCTGCGGCACCGCGCCGAGCAGCAGGATGCCGCGCGCGTCACAGCGCAGTGCCGTCGCAGACTTGGTGAGCGTGGCGGATGACAGGTCCGCAGCCGGGACGAGATTGCCGATATCGAACATCGCCGGGTCGGTCGCGGCAGGCAGGCCGGTGACCGGGTTGGTGCAAATCATCGCGGTCCCCGCGCGTGCCGCGCCGGTGAACCCGGTGGTCGCGTCGAACGTGTCGAGGATCAGCGACGGGTCGGCGGGCTCGGCGAAGCTCTGCCACGACAGGATGCAGCCGCTCTGGTCGGCGGCGGTGCATTCGGGGAGACCGAGCGCGGGGAGGTCCGCAGTCTTCGACACTGGCCAGCCAACCACATAGGCCGCGACAATCCGCTTCGCGAGCGGCTTGCCCGCCACCCGATCGCGCAGCAGGCGGGTGAGGTGGAGCGCACCCTGACTGTGCCCGGCGAGGACGATCGGGCGGTCGCCCGCTTCCTTGAGGAACTGGTCGAACGCGGCGATCACGTCGCGATAAGCGAGGTCGAGCGCCTGTTGCGCATCCGCCTTGGTCGTCAGGAACGCGCCGAACGTCGCCTGGCGATAACGCGGTGCCCAGATCGCGCCGGCGCCGTTGAACGCGCTCGCTTGACCACGCAGGAACAGATTGGCGCGGTCGTTCGCCTCCTTGTCGTCGAGCGGGGCGTTCCACTTTGCGCGGTTGAGGTAGGAGGTGGGGTGGATGAAGAACACCGCCGCTTCGGGCTTGTCCGCAGGCTTGATCCCCTCCGGCGTCCACAGCGCCGGGTTGCCCGGTCGATCGGGCCGCGCGAGCCACATTTCGGGGCGGGCATAGCTGTTCGCCGGAAGCGCGGCCTGCGATTCGAAGCGGCCGCCCGGGACCATCGCCTGCCGCAGCAGCTCGGCACCCCAGATCCGGTACGCAAAGGTCGCTGCAAGCGCGAGCACGATCAACACCGCCACGAGATAGAGGAACTTACGCGCCACGTCGGGCTCTCCATTGTGCAATGCAGCATAGGCCGCTGCCGGGCAATGGCTTTCCGTTGCGCGATGGTTGCGAAGGATGCAACCTTGGCGAACACAATCGAGGGGGGCAGGGGATGAGTGAAGCGGTCGAGCAACGGGATGAGCGCTGGCCGCTGCTGCCGCCGATCCTTGCCGCGCTGGGGCTGGCGGCGGGGCTGATCGCGCACTGGATCATCGGCACGGGGTATCAGGCAGAGGTGAGCGCGTTGCGACTTGCGCTGCTCAGCTTTGTCAGCGTGTCGGCGATCCTGTTCGGGTTCGTCGTGATCCGTACCGACCTGATTCGCTCAGCGGCATTTGCGCTGGGTTGCGGCGCGGTCGCTGCGCTGATCCTCTATTTCAACGGCGCGACATCGGGATGGAGCGCGACCGAGGGGTGGCGTTTGGTTTGTCTGGCGCTCGCCATCGGAATCGCTGCACCGCTGTTTCAGGCGGGGCGTGAGGGCGGGTTTCGGCCGATTTCCTATCCGCTGGCGCACGATCACGCCTGGACCAATGCGGTGCTGTGGTGCCTCAGCTGGGCGTTCGTCGGCGTCGTCATGCTGCTGTCCTTCCTGCTCGCCGCGCTGTTCGACCTGATCGGGATCGAGTTGCTCAAGGATCTGCTTCAAAAGGAATGGTTCTGGCGCCCGCTGGTCGGGCTGGCGTTCGGGCTGGGTCTGGCGCTGTTGCGCGAGCAACGGCGGATCGTCGGGTTGCTGCAGAATGTCGCGATGCTGGTGCTGGGAGTGCTCGCGCCGGTGCTCGCGGTCGGGCTGGGGCTGTTCCTGATCGCGCTGCCGTTCACCGGGCTGCAGCCTTTGTGGGAGGCGACCAAGTCGACCACGCCGATCCTGCTGGCGTGCGCGGTCGGGGCGCTGCTGCTGGTCAATGCGGTGATCGGGAATGGCGGCGACGATGCGCCGCGCAATCGCGTGCTGCGCTGGGCGGCTTTGGTGCTGGCGGTGGCGATTCTGCCGCTGGTGGTGATCGCGCAATTTTCGACCGGGCTGCGGATCGGGCAATATGGCTACACGCCTGAGCGGCTGTGGGGGCTGACTTTCGTCATCATCGCGAGCGTGGTCGCGGTGGCGTATCTGGTGAGCGTGATCCGTGGACGCCGGGTCTGGGCGCAGCGGGTGCGGGCGGCGAACCTGTATCTCGCGATGATCGTGTGCGGTGTCGCGCTGCTACTGGCGACGCCGCTGGTGAGCTTCAACGCGATTTCGACCCGCGATCAGGTCGCGCGGCTGGAGTCGGGGAAGGTGACGCCGGACAAGTTCGACTGGGCGGCGCTTGCGTTCGACTTTGGCGAGCCGGGGCGGAAGGCGCTGGAGCGGCTCAAGCGGTCATCGAATTCGGCAGTTCGTGAAAAGGCTTTGGAGGTTGCGAAGGCGAAACGCCGCTATGACGTGATCGAGCGGGAGCCTGATTTGCAATTCACGGGCCGAATGCAGGTTTCACCTGCTGGAGCCGTGCTTCCCAAAGGGCTGAGAGCGGCGCTCACCCGACATATTTGTATGGAAGGCGCGCTGTGTCGCGTGTTCCTGCAAGCGGATGGTCGAACCGCTGCGGTTCTGAGCGACGGCTGCGCCAGTCTTCCGGCTCAACGGCGGGCTGATCCCAAGGTGTCGTGTAGCATCTACGACCACACTTTTGTGATCCATAAGGGGAGCTGGGAGAGAATTCCCCTCCCGTACGAGTCCTCCGTCCCGGATCCCGCCGAGGAGTCGATCTCATTAAAGGCGGAGCAGGATGCCATATCGCGCGGCGATGTGACCGTCCGGACTGTAGAGCGGCGTCAGTTGTTTATTGGGGATAAGCCGACCGGCCCCCTGTTCGAATAACCCCGCTTGCTGAAACGGGGGCGTCGCTGCTAGGCGCTCCCCCATGTCCGTAGAACCCGCCACCGTAAAGAAGGTCGCGAGCCTTGCGCGCATCGCGATCAGCGATGCCGAAGCCGAGCGGC
>JBHYGP010000138.1:0-5112 GCA_051858935.1 Sphingomonas sp. | reverse complement strand
GATCACCATCACCGACCCGCACTCGATCGGCACCGGTGGCAGCGCGCGGCCCGCGAACAGCGCCTCCCAATGCGTGCGCAGCGGCGTCCCGATCGGGCCGACGACCCAGGATTGCGCGGCGAGCGTGTCGAGATCGACCGGCCCCTGCGCCAGCGGATGCCCGCGCCGCCCGAAGATCGCGAGCCGATCGGTGAACAGCGGCACCTGCCCGACCCCCGGCGGACAATCCTCGCGCAGCGCACCGACCATGATGTCGATGATGCCGTCGAGTAGCGGATCGACCAACTCGCGCCACGACCCCTCGACCACATCGACCACAGTGCGCGGCTCCTCGCGCAGAAATTGCGCGAGGCTGTGCGGGAGCAGCAGCGCGCGGCTGAGCGGCATCGCCCCGATCGCGAGGCGGCCGCCCTCCCCTTCGTCGCCACGCGCCTCGGCAATCCCTGCCGCAATCTCGCTGGCAGCGAGCCGCACGCCGCGCGCCAGTGTGCGGCCCGCCGGGGTCAGCGCCATGCCGCGTCCGCGCCGCTCGGCGAGCGGGGTGGCGCAGACTTGTTCGAGTTCACGGACGGAACGATGCACCGCAGGCTGCGACATGCCGCTCGCCGCCGCCGCACCGGCAAAGCCCTGCGCATCGGCGAAGTGCAGAAAGGCGTCGAGCTGGGTCGCGGTCATCAGCAATTCGGGGCGGGCAAAGCCGCGCGTGCCGCCACGTGCGGAGCGCCGCGTCGCGGCAGCGAGCTGGTCGAACGCGCGCCCTACCCGCTCGGCCAGCGCAGTCCCTGCCGGGCTGGGCGTGACCCCGTCCGAATGCCGATCGAACAGGGTTACGCCGAGCTGCTTTTCGAGCTTGGCCAGCCCCTGGGTCAACGCCGGCTGCGACAACCCCGCCGCCTCCGCTGCGCGATTAAGGCTACCCTGCGCGATCACCTGCCCCAGCGCGCGCAAATGGCGGAGATTGAGGTCGAACGGGCGAATCATTCCGCAGACATATCAGAAAAACTTATCGCCGCTCGGATTTTCAGATAAAGAACATGTCGCCGATGATCGCTACATCCGCACCCTGTTCCATTTCACTTTCCCCTCGGGAGATGTCCAATGTCCGCACGCGTCATGCAGAATATCCAACGCACCCCAATGGACATTGTGAACGGCCTTGGCGAAGCCGGGGTGGCAACGGTGCATGAGGCGCAGGGGCGGATCGGGCTGCTCGCGCATTACATGCGCCCGATCTATTCCGGGGCGCGTATTGCGGGGAATGCCGTCACCATTTCGTCGCCACCGGGCGACAATTGGATGGTGCATGTCGCGATCGAGCAGCTGCAGGCGGGCGACATCCTCGTCCTCGCGCCCACCAGCCCATGCGTCGATGGCTATTTCGGCGATCTTCTGGCGACCAGCGCGATAGCGCGCGGGTGTAGGGGGCTGGTGATCGACGCTGGCGTGCGCGACGTGCGCGACCTGACGCAGATGGGCTTTCCGGTGTGGTCGAAGGCGGTGTTCGCGCAGGGGACGGTCAAGAACACGCTGGGGTCGGTCAATGTCCCGATCGTGTGCGCGGGTGCCGCGATCGAGCCGGGCGATGTGATTGTTGCCGATGACGATGGCGTTTGCGTGGTCAAGCGGGCGGATGCGGCGACGGTGCTGGAGGCGGCGCGCAAGCGTGAGGCGGCGGAAGAGGCCAAGCGGGTGCGGCTGGCGGCGGGCGAGCTGGGGTTGGATATCTATGACATGCGACCGCGCCTGGCGGAGATGGGGTTGAAGTATGAGTGACGGCGTCCGCAGCATGTGGATGCGGGGTGGGACGTCGAAGGGCGGGTATTTCCTCGCCGATGACCTGCCCGCCGATGCCGCCGCGCGCGATGCCTTTCTGCTGCGGGTGATGGGGTCACCTGATCCGCGGCAGATCGACGGGATGGGCGGAGCCGATCCGTTGACGAGCAAGGTCGCGGTGGTGCGCAAGTCCGACCGCGACGGGGTCGATGTCGATTATCTGTTTCTGCAGGTGTTCGTCGATCAGGCGATCGTCACCGATGCGCAGAATTGCGGCAATATCCTTGCCGGAATCGGGCCGTTCGCAATCGAGCGCGGGCTGGTTGCGGCGCAGGATGGCGCGACGCGCGTTGCGATCTTCATGGAGAATACCGGGCAGGTCGCCGTCGCGACGGTGCAGACGCCGGGCGGCGTGGTCCGTTATGACGGCCAGGCCAGTATCAGCGGCGTGCCGGGGACGGCGGCGCCGATCCCGCTCGCCTTTCGCGATACCGCCGGGTCCTCGTGCGGCGCGTTGCTGCCGAGCGGCAATGGCGTCGACGAGATCGACGGCGTGCGCGTGACGATGATCGACAATGGCATGCCGTGCGTGGTGATTGCCGCCGCCGATGTCGGCATCACCGGTTACGAGGATCGCGACACGCTCGACGCCGATGCGGCAATGAAGGCGAAGGTCGAGGCGATCCGGTTGAAGGCCGGGCCGCTGATGAATCTGGGCGATGTGACCGACAAGTCGGTGCCCAAGATGATGCTGGTCGCCGCGCCGCGTGACGGTGGCGCGATTGCCGTGCGTTCGCTGATCCCGCATCGGGTTCATGCGTCGATCGGGGTGCTGGGGGCGGTGAGCGTGGCGACGGCGTGTCTGATCGAAGGATCGCCTGCGGCTGCGCTGGCGGTAGTGCCGGAGGGACGTTCGCTGACGCTTGGCGTCGAGCATCCGACCGGGGTGACCGAGTGCGTGGTGACGCTGGATGATGCCGGCGCTCCGATCGAGGCGGGGATGCTGCGGACGGCGCGGAAGTTGATGGATGGGGTTGTGTTCGGGTGATGCAGGGTCGGCATTCCATCACCATCCGTCATGCTGAACTTGTTTCAGCATCCACCCTGCCGCCAGCGGCTCAGTCGCCTGTGGAGCGGTGGATCCTGAAACAAGTTCAGGATGACGGTAATATTGGAGAATGCTGGTGACCAAAGATCGGGACGGACGCATCCGCAGCTGGACGCTTGAGCCGTCGAAGCCGCGTTTCACACCACCTCCCGGCGCGGTCGATGCGCATTGCCATGTGTTCGGGCCGCAGGCGCAATTCCCGTTCAGCGCCAAGGCGAAATATCTGCCGCAGGATGCCGGACCGGATGCGCTGTTCGCGCTGCGCGAGCGGCTGGGCTTTGCGCGCAACGTCATTGTGCAGGCGAGCTGTCACGGGACCGACAATGCGGCGACGTTGAACGGCATCGCCGTGTCTGGCGGGACGTGTCGCGGGGTCGCGGTGCTCGATCCGGCCATTTCGGACGCCGAGCTGGACGCGCTGCACGCGGGCGGCATCCGCGGGGTGCGGTTCAACTTTTTGAAGCGGCTGGTCGACGACGCGCCCAAGGACAAGTTCCTCGACGTGGCGCAGCGCATCGCGCGGCTCGGCTGGCATGTCGTGGTCTATTTCGAGGCGGATATCCTTGAGGAGATGAAGCCGTTCCTGGCCGCGATTCCCGTGCCGATCGTGATCGACCATATGGGCCGGCCCGATGTACGACAGGGGCCAGACGGGGCGGACATGACCGCGTTTCGCGCGCTGCTCGACAGCCGCGGCGACATCTGGACCAAGGTCACCTGCCCCGACCGGCTCGATCCCGCCGGGCCACCCTATGCGGATTTCGTGAACGCAGTGCGGCCGCTGGTCGAAGCCTATCCCGATCGGGTGCTGTGGGGCACCGACTGGCCGCATCCGAACATGGAAAGCGTGCTGCCCGATGACGGCGCGCTGGTCGATGTGATCCCGGCGATCGCGCCGACGACGGAGTTGCAGCACAAGCTGCTCGTCGCCAATCCGATGCGGCTTTACTGGCCCGAGGAAGCCTGACCATCGCGGCGGGGGGCGTCGAGGCGGCGAAGGGGCGGCTGATCCTGCTGGGCGGGATCATTGCGCTGGGGTCGCTCGCCATCCAGATCATCGTTCCCGCCTTGCCGCAATTGGCCGACGGGATTGGCGCGACGCCTGCGGGCGGACAGCTGGTCATTTCGCTGTATCTGATCGGGCTGGCGCTGGGTCAGCTGGGGTGGGCGCCGGTTGCGGATCATCATGGGCGCAGGCCGGTGCTGATCGGCGGGTTGGTCGTGTTTCTGATCGGCACCCTGTTGTGCGCGGTGGCGAGTGATCTGGCGACGATGCTGATCGGTCGTGCGGTGCAGGCAATCGGGGCGTCGTCGTCACTGGTCGCGGGGCGCGCGATGGCGACCGACACCGCGCCGCTGGGCAAGGCCGCCGCGCCGCTCGCGATCCTGACCAGCGTGACGTTGATCTCCCCTGCCCTCGCCCCGGCATTGGGCGGCGCGGTGACGAGCATTGGCGGGTGGCGGGCGCTGTTCTGGATCCTTGCCGGGCTGACGCTGGTCGGCGGAGCGCTGGCATTGCGGATGCTACCCGAGACGCGGGTGGGCGACCGTGCGCCGGTTCACGCGCGGCGGATCGCGACGACCTATTGGCAGGTGCTGCGCCAGCGCGGCTATCTGCCACTCGCGCTGTCCAATGCGTTGATCAGCGGGGGGTTCTTCACCTTTCTGGCAGCGTCGCCATTCGTGCTCGACGCGGCGGGGGCGACGCCAGCGCAGGCGGGGCTGTTCTACTCGGCGGTCGCCTGCGCGATCATCGGCGGAACATTATGCGTGCCGGTAGTGCTGCGACGCTGGCCGCGCGGATTGAAGCCGGCCGGGTCGGTTGCGCTGGGAAGTGGTGCGGTCGTGATCCTGATCGTCGCGGCGACGGGGGCGCATCTGGCTGGGCTGTTCGTGGCGATGAGCCTGATCGCGTTCGGCGCGGGACTGACCGGCCCTGCCCTGCTCGCCGAAGCGATCGAGCAGCAGCGCGAGCGGGCGAGCGCGGCGACCGGGCTGTTCGGGACGATGCAGATGGGGGGTGCGGCGTTGATCTCGACGCTGGCAGTGCGGGTCGCGCCGTCGGCGGCGGTGGAGCTTGGGGTGATCGGGGTTTTGGTGGTGGTGGCGCTGGGTTTGCGGCTTTGGGGGAGTGGGCGGGAGGCGCGCTAATCCTCCCCTGCCAGGGGGAGGTGGCAGCGCGCAGCGCTGACGGAGGGGGCGGAAGGGTGTCGGCATGAAGGGAGAGGACG
>JBHYGP010000137.1:0-5127 GCA_051858935.1 Sphingomonas sp. | reverse complement strand
GGTCGCGGCGACGCTCAAGACCTCGCCCGATGAGGTCGGCGCGCGCGTTGCGGCGCTGGTCGAGGAGCGGCGCAAGCTGGAGCGCGAGCTGGCCGACGCCAAGAAGGCGCTCGCCATGGGTGGCGGTGGCGCTGCGGCTCCGGCTGGTCCCGAGCAGATCGGCGGCGTGAACTTTGTCGGCCAGATCCTCGACGGGCTCGATCCCAAGGCGCTGCGCGGCGCGGTCGATGAGGCGAAAGGCCGCGTCGGTTCAGCTGTGGTAGCTTTTGTCGCGGTAAATGAAGGACGTGCAGCGATCGCGGTGGGTGTCACCGACGACCTGACCGGTACCTTCAGTGCCGTCGAGCTGGTCAAGCGGGGCGTTGCCGCGCTGGGCGGGCAGGGCGGCGGCGGGCGGCCGGACATGGCGCAGGGTGGCGGTCCCGAGGGCGGGAACGCCCAGGCGGCGATCGATGCAGTCAAGACGGCGCTTGCCGAGGAGAAAGAAGCTGCGTGATCACGTTTGGAAGGCCGCCGCAATCGCCGCGGCCCTCATCGCCGCCCCCGCCGCAACGGCGCAGGGCAAATTGCCCCCTTACCCCGAGGCGCTCAACTGCGCCGCGCTGACCCATGCCGCGCTCAAGATCGGCAAGGGCACGCCGCAGGAGTCGCAGTTGTTCGACCACCTCATCTATTGGGGCATGGCGGCGGCGGATGCCGGGCGCGCGGCGGGCAAGACCGGCAAGGCGGTCGATACCGAAGTGCCCGCGCTGTCGGCACAGCTCGAGCCCAAGCTGCGAGCCCAGGACGGCGCGACGGTGTCGGCGCTCGCCGCCTGCGTGGCGCGTGTGCCGGCACTCGACCAGTAATCGGAGACCCCAAGCTACATGACCCTGCACCGCCGTTCGTTCGTCCAGTCGATCGGTGCCGCGGCGCTGGCCACCAGTGCTCCCGCTGCCGCCCGCGTAGCGGCGCAGGCGAGGCCGGGGGCAGGGGACGCGGTGCTGCGGTCGCTGCTCGACCGGATTTTCAACGACCGGCTGACGCAAAGCCCCGAGAGCGCGACCGCGCTGGGGCTCGATACCGGCAAGAACACTGCGCTCAAGTCGCAGCTTTCCGGGCGCGGTGCGGCGGATGCAGCGCGTGAACTGGCCCGATCGAAGCGTGAGCTGGCGGCGATCAAGGCGATCGATCCGGCGACGCTCGGCGACAATACCCGGCTCGATTACGACATCGTCACCTACCAGCTCGAAAAGAGCATTGAGGGGCGTGAGGCCTTTACCTATGGATCGGCCGGGGGACGCTATGCGCCCTATCGGCTGAGCCAACTGACCGGCGCCTATCAGGACGTCCCCGACTTCCTCGACGCCCAGCACCGGGTGAAGGAGGCGGCGGATGCCGACGCCTATCTCGCACGGCTTGAGGCGTTCGCGACTGTCCTCGATCAGGAGAGCGAGCGTCAGCGTGCCGATGCCGCGCGGGGCGTGTTCGCACCCGACTATGTGCTCGATACCACGCTCAAACAGTTCGCTGCGCTACGCGACAAGGCGGCGGATGAGACCGGGATGGTCACCGGGTTCAAGGCGAAGCTGGAGGCCGCCAAGCTGCCGCCCGCGCGGGTGGAGCAGGCCGAGAAGATCGTTGCCGACAAGGTGTTTCCGGCGCTTGATCGCCAGCGTGCGCTGGTCACCGAGCTGCGCGCACGCGCGGTGCATGACGCGGGCGTGTGGCGGCTGCCCGATGGTGAGGCTTACTACGCCGCTGCGGCCGAGGCCGCGACGACCACGCGGCTGTCGGGTGATAAGATCCACCGCATCGGGCTGGAACAGGTGGCCGAGATCAGCGGTCGGATCGACACGATCCTGAAGGCACAGGGGATGCGCGACGGGACGGTCGGTGCGCGGCTGGTTGCGCTCAACGAGCGGCCCGACCAACTCTTCCCCAACACCGATCCGGGGCGCGAGGCGCTGCTGGAAGCGTTGCGTGCACAGGTGAGGGCGATGGAAAAGCGCCTGCCCGAACAGTTCGCGACCCTGCCCAAGGCCCCGGTCGAGGTCCGCCGCGTGCCTCCCGCGATCCAGGCGGGCGCGCCCGGCGGCTATTATCAGGCCGCGACGCTCGATGGCTCGCGCCCCGGCATTTACTACATCAACCTGCGCGACACGTTCGATCGTCCCAAATTTGGCCTCGCGACGCTGAGCTATCACGAGGCGGTGCCGGGGCATCACCTACAGGTCATGCTCTCGCTCGAATCTCAGGATATTCCGCTGATCCGGCGGCGCGGCGGGTTCAGCGGCTATAGCGAGGGCTGGGCGCTCTATACAGAGCAGTTGGCGGACGAGATGGGGATGTATGACGGCGACCCGCTAGGACAGGTCGGCTATCTTCAGTCGTTGCTGTTCCGCGCGACGCGGCTGGTGGTCGATAGTGGCATGCACGCCAAGCGCTGGAGCCGCGAGCAGGCGACCGATTACTTCATCGCCACCACCGGCATCGCGCGCGGGCGCAGCCAGGGCGAGATCGACCGCTACACCGTCTGGCCGGGCCAGGCGTGCAGCTACAAGATCGGTCATACCGTCTGGGTCGAGCTGCGCGACGAGGCCCGGGCCAAGGCCGGGGACGCATGGGATCCGCGACAGTTCCACGACGTGCTGCGCAAGGGCGCAATGCCGCTCGACGTGCTGAAGCGCGTGGTGCGGGCGCGAATGGGGTAGGGGCTTACGCCTCCGCCTCATTCTGCCGCACCCGCCGGATGCGTGGCTCGCGTTCCAGTCCGGCGGCTTCCTTGATCGACTTACGCATCTCGTCGCGCTTTTCATGGATCGACGCGATCACCGGCCCGACCGCGACGCCAAGATCCACGAGCGCCGCCTCCGCCAATTGCAGCGAGCTTTCGAGCGTCTCGGGGACCGCATCGGTAGCACCGGCCTTGTAGAGTTCGGCCGCGTGTGCGGCGTCGCGGGCGCGTGCGATGATGGGGATGTCGGGGACCCAACTGCGCACGCGGCGCGTCAGGCGCACCGTCAGCACCGGATCGTCCATCGTCAGGATGAGCGCCTTGGCGTGGCCGAGCCGTAGTCGATCGACCAGTTCGGCGCGGGAAACATCGCCGAACATCACCGAATAGCCCTCCCGCCGGGCTATGGCGACGCCGTCGATATCCGCGTCGATCGCGACATAGGGCTTGTCATGTGCGCGGAGCATGTCGGCCACGGTGCGTCCGACACGGCCAAAACCGATCACGACGGTCCCTCCGGGGACGACTTCCGGGTTGGACGCCTCGTCGTGGCTCGAATCCCGCTCTTCGATCTTGCGTGCGGCGAACCGACCCGCGGTCGCCAGCAGCGGGGTAATCGTCAGGCCGATCGCGGTCACGGTGGTCCAGAAGGCGGCGGTCGACGGCTGGATCAGCCCTGCGGTTGCCGCGACACCCAGCACGATCAACGTGGTTTCCGACGGGCTCGCCATCAGCACGCCGGCTTCCGCCGCCGTGCCGGTGCGCGCGCCGGACAGTTTGAGCAGCGCCATGGTCACCCCGACCTTGATTGCCATCACCCCGATGATCGCGGCAAGCAGCAACGCCCAATCCTGCATCACCATGCGCAGGTCGAGCCGCATCCCGACCGTGATCAGGAACACGCCGAGCGCCAGGCCCTTGAATGGCGCGGTGATCACCTCGACCTCGCTGTGATAGTCGGTCTCGGCGATCAGCACCCCGGCGAGCAGCGCGCCGACGATCGGCGACAGTCCGACCACGGTCGTGGCGAGACTGGCGACGATTACCACCAGCAGACTGGCGGCCAGAAACAGTTCGGGTGACTTGGTCCGCGCTGCCTGGGCGAACAGGCGTGGGAGGAAGAAGCGGCCGCCGATGAAGAGGACCGCGACAACGATGCCGCCGCGCAGCAGCGTCATCATGAAATCGCCGAATGCCGCATCGCCGGCTGCGGGGGCAAGCGCGGCGAGCAGGAATACGATCGGGACCAGCGCCAGATCTTCAAAGAGCAGCATCGCGAAGGCCGACCGTCCGACCGCACTGGTCGTCCCGGCGATCGGCAGCACCAGCGCGGTCGAGGACAGGGCGAGCGCAAGGCCAAGGCCAAGTGCCCCGGCCCAGGCCTGCCCCATCGCGTAGAGGCCAATTCCGATCAGGGCGCCCGCACCCAATAGTTCGGCCGCGCCCACCCCGAAGACCAGCCCGCGCATCGTCCATAATCGCTTGAACGACAGTTCAAGCCCGATCGAGAAGAGCAACAGGATGATGCCGAATTCGGCGAAGGGTTCGATCGAATGCGGATCGGTGATCGTCATGTAGTAGAGCCACGGGAGGTCGCCGACCAACTGACCCAGCCCCGCCGGACCGACCAGCACACCGACCAGAATGAACCCGATGACCGGACTGATGCGGAAGCGGGTAAAGGCGGGGATGACGATCCCCGCCGCGCCAAGGATGACGAGCGCGTCGCTGAAACCGCTGTTGGACAGGTCTAGGGCCATGTCCTAGCTTAGTCGGGGGCGAAACACTTTGTCACCGGGCTTGTGCAATGCGGTACGATATATGCGTGGCAGGCGGTGGCCCGGCCGGGATGATGGCGGGGCTGTTGTTCGCGCGTGCGGGACTGCGAACGGTCGTGCTGGAGAAGCACGGCGATTTCTTGCGCGATTTTCGCGGCGATACGGTTCATCCCTCGACACTGAACCTGTTCGACGAACTCGGGCTGCTCGACGCGCTGCTCGCGCGACCACATGACCGGGTCGAGCGTATCGGCGCGGTGATCGGCGGACAAGAGTATCGCATCGCCGATTTCCGCCATTTGCCGGGGCGCGGGCGCTTCATCGTGATGATGCCGCAATGGGAGTTTCTGGACTTTGTCGCCGATGCGGCGCGGGCGTATCCGGGGTTCGAGCTGCGGATGAATGCGCGGGTGGACGGCCTGATCGAGCGCGATGGGCGTGTCGAGGGCGTGCGGCTGACGGGAGGCGAGACGGTCGAGGCGCGGCTGGTGATCGCGGCCGACGGGCGCGCTTCGGTGCTGCGCGCGGCGGCGGGACTGCCGTTGCGCGATCTGGGGGCGCCGATCGACGTCTTCTGGTTCCGCGTGCCCAAGGCGCGGACGCCCGACAATCGGACCCAGGGCTATATCGACC
>JBHYGP010000136.1:0-5189 GCA_051858935.1 Sphingomonas sp. | reverse complement strand
CGGCCTTGAGCCGGGCCAAGGCTTCTTCTCTTCAACGCTGCAAGAAAAGCCCAGCCCCGGGTCAAGCCCGGGGCGACGAGGGAAGATCAGCCCCCCCTCAACACCCCCGTCATGCTGAACTTGTTTCAGCATCCACCGCGCCCCAAGCGGCTTCGTCGAGACTGGTGGAAATCCAAACTGAGCTCAGGGTAACTCAGGTGAGTTCGGAAAGGGCACGCTCATAGGCAGCCACTTGCGCGTCAAACCGCATCCGGTTTCGACGAATACGCCGTGCTACAATATAGACTGCTACCAGCATCATCACGCCAAATGCCGCTGCGCCGACCGCGACGCCCTTTTCGCCATGACGCACCGCTTCATAGGATAATAGGAGCGAAAGCGCGGACAGAAGGCCAGCAGCAACGCCCGCCCAGTTAAACATCGACCACCACAACGGTGCCAGCGGTCGACCGCTTTGCGGGTCAGTGGAAAACGGCTCCGGCGCAGCCATTGCCCCTCAATCCCGCTGCCAAACCCGCACCCAGTCCACTTCCATCGCCGCCGGAAACGCCTTGGGATCAATCCCCTTCTGCCCGCCCCAGCCGCCAACCGCGACATTCAGGATCAAATACTCCGGCGTCCCGAACGGCCAGGTCTGCGGATCACCCTTTTTGTCATTCTCGAACCGCATGAACGCCCGCCCGTCCATCCCCACGAGGATGCGGTCTTCGTTCCAGTCGAGCTGATAGGTGTGAAACGTCTCGCACACATCGGGCCGCACGACATGCGCGCCCTTCTGCGTCTGCGCGACATGGTTGTACGCGCCGGTGTGCACCGTGCCATGGACGCGGCCATTGTCCCAGCCGACATGCTCCATGATGTCGATCTCGCCCATCGCCGGCCAGCCCCGGCTGTCGTCCGATGCCAGCATCCAGATCGCCGGCCAGATGCCGCGCCCGCACGGCAGCTTCGCGCGGATCTCGAAGAACCCATAGCGCCAGTCGGCAATCCCCTTGGTGAAGATCTTGCCCGACGCATAATCCTGCCCGCCATGATCGGGCTTGTCGGACAGCCGCTCCTGCGTCGCCGTGATGATCAGCCGCCCGCCTTCGACCCGCACATTCTGCGGTCGCGCGGCGGCGTAATATTGCTTTTCCTCGTTATGCCAACCGAGCTTGTTGCGCGCGGTATCATAGGCCCAGCGCTTGGGATCGGGCAGGCCGTCCTTGTCGAACTCGTCCGACCAGACCAGCTTGGCATCCGCCGGACGGACGAGCGGTTCGTCCGTTCCGGCGGTGATCGGCGGGCTGTGCACCACCTGCGCGGCGGCGGGATTCGCCCCGCACGTCAGCAGCGCGGCGCACAGCATCGCCAGTCTCATTTCGGCGACAGCACCATCAGCATCTGCCGGCCTTCCATGCGCGGATAGCTCTCGACCTTGGCCACCTCGGCGCTGTCCTCCTGGACGCGGCGCAGCAGGTTCATGCCCAGCTGGCCATGGCTCAGCTCGCGCCCGCGGAAACGCAGCGTGATCTTCACCTTGTCGCCCTCACCGATGAACTTGTGGACCGCCTTCATCTTGGTCTCATAGTCATGGTCGTCGATGTTCGGACGCATCTTGATCTCCTTGATCTCCTGCGTCTTCTGCGACTTGCGGGCGAGGTTGGCCTTTTTCTGGGCCTCGTATTTGAACTTGCCGACGTCGAGATATTTGGCGACGGGCGGGTCCGCGTTCGGCGACACCTCGACCAGGTCGAGGCCCAGCGCCTGCGCCTGCTCCATCGCTTCGCGCGTGAACATCACGCCCAGATTCTCACCCTCATGGTCGATGACGCGAACCTTGGGGGAGGTGATGAATTCATTGTGGCGCGGGCCGGTCGGCACCGGAGGCGCGAAACCGCGCCGGGACATGGGAGGACGTATAGGAACAGCTCCTGTAATTGTTTCGACTTAAGTTCGGACGCTCAGCTTAACGCAGAAACGCGCGAACGGGTAGCCCCGCCGCGCGATCCTGACGAAAAAGCCACACGCTGTGGCGCGCGGGTTACGCCTTCATATCGGGTGCCAGCGCCGCATCCGCAAGCATCGCGATAGCGTCATCCAGGCTCATCACCTTCTGCCCCTCGCTGCCCAGCGTACGGACGGCAACCGTCCCCTCCTCCGCCTCGCGCTTCCCGACAACCAGCAGATGCGGAACCTTGGCCAGCGAATGCTCGCGCACCTTGTAGTTGATCTTCTCGTTGCGCAGGTCGCTCTCGACCCGGATCCCCGCCGCCTTGAGCTTGGCGACCGCGTCCCTGGCATAGTCATCCGCATCCGACACGATCGTCGCCACCACCGCCTGCACCGGCGCCAGCCACACCGGCAGACGGCCCGCGAAATGCTCGATCAAAATGCCGATGAACCGCTCATAGGAGCCAAAGATCGCGCGGTGCAGCATCACCGGCCGGTGCCGCTCGCCATCCTCGCCGACATAGCTCGCGTCGAGCCGCTCGGGCAGCACGCGGTCGGACTGGATCGTCCCCACCTGCCACGTCCGCCCGATCGCGTCGGTCAGGTGCCATTCCAGCTTCGGCGCATAAAACGCCCCCTCGCCCGGCAGCTCTTCCCAGCCATATTCCGCGGTCGCCAGCCCCGCGCGCACCACCGCGTCGCGCAGCTCATTCTCCGCCTTGTCCCAGTCGGCCTCGGACCCGAAGCGCTTCTCCGGCCGCAGCGCCAGCTTGATCGAATAGGTAAAGCCAAAGTCGCAATACACCCGATCCGCCAGCTCGCAGAACGCCTGCACCTCGGCAACGATCTGATCCTCGCGACAGAAAATATGCGCGTCGTCCTGCGTGAACTGCCGCACCCGCATCAATCCGTGCAGCGCGCCATGCGGCTCGTTGCGGTGACAACAGCCATTCTCGTACAGCCGCAGCGGCAACTCGCGATAGCTCTTCAGCCCCTGGCGGAAAATCAGCACATGCGCCGGGCAGTTCATCGGCTTGAGCGCCATCCAGTCGGCCTCGCCGCTGATCACCGGGCCTTCGTCATCGACGTTCGGCACCTCGTCGGGGATGACGAACATATTCTCGCGATATTTGCCCCAATGGCCCGACTGCTCCCACTGGCGCGCGTCGATCACCTGCGGCGTCTTGACCTCGCGATAGCCAGCAGCATCGATCGCGCGACGCATATACGCCTCGAGCTGGCGCCACACCATATACCCCTTGGGGTGCCAGAACACGCTGCCATGCGCCTCGGCCTGAAGGTGGAACAGGTCCATCTCCGCGCCCAGCTTGCGATGATCGCGCTTGGCCGCTTCCTCCAGCTTGAGCAGATGCGCGTCGAGCTGCTTCTTGTTCAGCCAGCCGGTGCCATAGATGCGCGTCAGCTGCGCATTCTTCTGGTCGCCGCGCCAATAGGCACCCGCGACGCGCATCAGCTTGAACGCCTGCGGATCGAGCTTGCCCGTGCTCGCCAGATGCGGCCCCCGGCACATATCGAGCCAGTCATCGCCCGACCAGTATACCGTCAGCTCCTCTCCCTCGGGCAGTTCCTTGGCCCATTCCGCCTTGAAGCTCTCGCCTTGTGCGGACCACCGGTCGATCAGCGCCTGCCGGCTCCACACCTCGCGGCGCAGCGGCTTGTCGGCGCGGATGATCTCGCGCATCTTCTCCTCGATCGCGGGCAAATCCTCCATCGAGAAGGGCGCACGCGACGCGGGAGCCATCACGTCATAGTAGAAGCCGTCATCGGTCGCCGGCCCGAACGTGATCTGCGTGCCGGGAAACAGCGCCTGCACCGCCTCCGCCAAAATGTGCGCAAAGTCATGCCGCGCCAGCTCCAGCGCATCCGCCTCGTCCCGCGCCGTCACCAGCGCCAGCGCGCTGTCCTTTTCCAGCGGCCGCCCGATATCGCGGAGTTCGCCATCGACCCGCGCGGCAATCGCCGCCTTGGCCAGCCCCGGTCCGATCGCAGCGGCAATGTCGCCAGGCGTAGTCCCCGGCGCGACCTGCCGCACGGAGCCATCGGGAAGCGTGATCGAAAGAAGCTGCGCCATATCAGTCCTGCATGTTTGACGTGCCTATGCACGCCACGGCGACGCTAGAAAAGGGGCAGGATCGAAGGAGAGCAGCGCCATCTCACCCGATCCCGGGCAAGAGGGCGACGCCGCGGTTCTAACCGCGCACGCCAAACCCTCCCGCCGCGGCGGGAGTGAAGGTGGTAGTGCTGGCGAAACGAAGAGCCATGGCTCGGATATAGCGGCGCGCGGTTAACAACGCCAGACCACCGTAGATCACCGCCGCAACCGGCACCGCGCATGGACGGCGGACCCATCGGCCACATCGCGCACTGCCCGCTCGGCGGCGGCGGTGTCGGAAAAGTCCGGCTCCTCCACCCGGAAATGCTCGGGCCCGGCGTGCCACTCGGCCTGCCACCACGCGCTCCCCGCCCGCGCATCGATACCGGGCAGGATCGCGCGGGCATGCCCCAGCAGCACATCGGGCAATAGCAGCGTGCGGCCATCCGCCACCGCGCGCGACAACTCCTTGGCGATCTCGACGTTCGGCACCTGTGCCATCGCGGCAACCCGCCGCTCCAGCTCGGCGACCAGCGTATTCGCCGCCGCTGCCCATTCCGCGTCGGTGAAACCGGATCGCGCCAGATCGCAACTGGTCCGCCGCAACTGCCGGATCGCTGGCTTCCACTGGCCCGCGTCATAATGGTCCCATAGCATCAACTGGCGATACCCCAGCTCGCCCGTCTCGATCATCGCACCGACCTTGCCCGGCGGGCTCTGCGGCTGCGCGGCCTGCAACCGGTTGGTGATCGCGGCGATCGCCATCCGGTCCATCAGCATCGCGCGCGCCTGTGCAGCGACAGTCCCCGCCGGGCGCGGCGTCGGCATGACCACGGTGACAAGCGCGGCCCGCCGTCCACCGGGCACCGCCGCAACGCTGACCGGACGAATGCGCTCACGCTCGAACCGCGGATGCAGCACCGGCGCAGGGGCGGGGTCAGGGGCGACCCAATTCCCGAACCGCGCCACGATCGACGCCTCGGTCGCCGCGACATCGACGTCACCGACCACCACAACGGTCATCGCGGCGGGGTGATACAGCCGATGATAGAGGCTGCGGATCGTCGCAACGCTCGCGGTCGGCACGTCATCGGAATTCTGCGCATCGATCACATCGGTTGGCGAACCCGGCGCAATCGCCGCG
>JBHYGP010000135.1:13429-14908 GCA_051858935.1 Sphingomonas sp. | reverse complement strand
CGGGATGTCCGGGCGGCAGCACCGCCTCGCGCATCGTCAGCGCCTTGCGCAAGAACGGCTCGGCCTCACCATATTTGCCCTGAAGAGTCATGTTGTAGGCGACATTGGCATAGCTGGCGGCAATCTCGGGATGCCCCGCTGGCAGCGCCGCCTCGCGGATGGCCAGCGCGCGGCGATAGAGCGGCTCGGCCTCGGCCGGGCGGTTCTGATCGTCCAGATTGGACGCAAGGTTGTTATAGGCCTGACCGACCGCCGGATGCCCGGTGGGCAACGCGGCCTCAAGCGTCGCCAGCGCCTTGCGGAACCAGGTTTCCGCCTCGCGATACCGCGCCTGCCCGTTCAGGTTGAAGGCGAGATTGGTGTACGCATCAGCCAGACGCGGGTGCCCGGCGGGCAGCCCCTGTTCGACCATCGCCATCGCGCGGCGGTGCATTGGCTCGCCATCCGCAAACCGCCCCTGATTGTCGAGCGCAGCGGCAAGGTTGCTCAAATTGGTGGCAATGGCCGCATGGCCCGCCGGCAGCACCTGTTCGTGGATCGCCAACGCCTTGCGGTACAGCTGCTCCGCTTCGGCATAGCGCCCCTGATTATTCAGGTTGAACGCGATATTGTTGTAGCTGGCGGCGATGTCCGCATGCGCAGTGGGCAATGCCTGCTCGCGTATCGCCAAGGCCTTGCGGTACAGCGGCTCAGCATCGGTGTAGCGCCCCTGCCGGTCCAGATTTCCGGCCAGATTGTTCAGGCTCGTCGCAATGTCGAGATGCCCGGCGGGAAGCGCCTTCTCGCGCATCGCCAGCGCCTTACGATACACCGGCTCTGCCTCGGGCGAGCGCCCAAGCGCATCCAGGTTGCTGGCGAGATTGTTGAGACTCGCGGCGATCCCGGGATGCCCGGCGGGCAAAGTCTTCTCCGTCAGCGCCAGTGCGCGCCGGGCATAGGGCTCCCCCTCCGCCGCTACGCCCGCCTGAACCGCGATATTGGTCAGGGCGAGCAGCAGGTCGAGGCACTGGTCCGCATCGGGACGGCTCGCCTCGCACTTGGCCAGTTCGGCCTTCAACGCCGTCAGCGCGCCCGCAAAATCCCCGCGTCCGAACGCCGACGTCGCGGCATCGCCATAGGGCCATCGCTGCGCAGCCTCGGCGGGAAGCGCACCAGCGCATAACGCCAGTGCGACGAGAACCGGGAGATTTGCCTTCATCCCCGACAGTCTAGCCAGAATCATCCATGAATAAACTGACGTTTAGCGTCGGTTCCTCAGTCGAGATTGGGTCGCAGCCAGCGTTCGGCGGTCGCCATGTCGACCCCGCGCCGCGCGGCATAGTCCTCCAGCTGGTCGCGCCCGACCCGCGCCACGCCGAAATACTCCGCCTGCGGATGCCCGAAGTAAAAGCCCGAAACCGCCGCAGTCGGCAGCATCGCGAAGCTTTCGGTCAGCGACACACCGGTATTCTTGTGCGCGTCGAGCATGTCGAACAGGAT
>JBHYGP010000135.1:0-13419 GCA_051858935.1 Sphingomonas sp. | reverse complement strand
GGGCAGGCAGGATAGCCCGGCGCCGGGCGGATGCCGCGATATTGTTCCTTGATCATCGCCTCGTTGGTCAGCTGCTCGCCCTCGGCATAGCCCCACAAAGCCGTCCGCACGAAATGGTGCAGCCGCTCGGCAAACGCCTCGGCCAGACGATCGGCCAGCGCCTTCAGCAGAATGTCCGAATAATCGTCGATCGCCGCCTTGAACCGCGCCAGATGCGGCTCGATGCCGTGGATCGACACCGCGAAGCCACCGATCCAGTCGCCCTGCCGGTCGATGAAGTCGGCGAGGCACATATTCGCCCGCCCCTCACGCTTCTGGATCTGCTGGCGCAGCATCGGCAGCGTGACGTGCTTTTCGTCCTCGACATGGACGATGATGTCGTCGCCCTGACGACGGCACGGCCACAGCCCGGCGACGCCGCGCGCGGTCAGCCCTTTGTCCGCGATGATCTTGTCGAGCATCGCCTGCGCATCGGCGAACAGCGACGACGCGCTCTCGCCGACTACCTTGTCCTCCAGGATCGCGGGGTAATTGCCCGCCAGCTCCCACGAGCGGAAGAAGGGCGTCCAGTCGATATACTCGCGCAGATCCTTCAGATCCCAGTCGGGGAAGGCATGGACACCCGGCATGCGCGGCTTGCCGGGCTTCAGGCTCATGTCCGCATCGAACGCATTGTCGCGCGCCGCCGCGATCGGGACCAGCTCGCTCTGCCCCTTGTTCGCGCGGGCAACGCGGACGGCTTCATACTCATCGGCGATTTTGGCGACATAATCGTCGCGGATCGTCTCGGAGACGAGCGTCGTCGCAACCCCCACCGCGCGGCTGGCGTCGAGTACATGCACCACCGGCCCGTCATAGGCCGGCGCGATCCGCAGCGCGGTATGGACCTTGCTCGTTGTCGCGCCGCCGATCAGCAGCGGCATGGTCATGCCGGAGCGCTTCATCTCCTCGGCCACCGTCACCATCTCGTCGAGCGAGGGGGTGATCAGGCCCGACAGGCCGATCATGTCGGCATCATTCTCGTTCGCGGCGGCCAGGATCGTCGACCACGGCACCATCACGCCCAGATCGACCACCTCGAACCCGTTGCACTGCAGGACGACGCCAACGATGTTCTTGCCGATGTCGTGCACGTCGCCCTTGACGGTCGCCATGATGACCTTGCCCTTGCCCTTCGCGCCCGGCTCCTTCGCCGCCTCGATATAGGGGAGAAGGTGCGCGACCGCCTTCTTCATCACGCGCGCGCTTTTCACCACCTGCGGCAGGAACATCTTGCCGCTGCCGAACAGGTCGCCGACGACGTTCATCCCGTCCATCAGCGGCCCTTCGATCACCTCGATCGGCTTGGCGGCCTTCAGGCGGCACTCCTCGGTATCCTCGACGACATATTGGTCGATGCCCTTGACCAGCGCATGCTCCAGCCGCTTTTCGACCACCCAGCCGCGCCACTCGGCCGCCTGCTTCTCCGCCACCACATCGGTGCCGCGAAACTTCTCGGCCAGCGCGACCAGCCGGTCCCCCGCCTCGGGATCGCGGTTGAGGATCACATCCTCGCACGCGGTGCGCAGCTCGGGTTCGATCTGGTCATAAATGTCGAGCTGCCCGGCGTTGACGATCGCCATGTCGAGGCCCGCAGGGATCGCGTGATACAGGAACACGCTGTGCATCGCGCGGCGCACCGGCTCGTTGCCGCGGAACGAGAAGCTGAGGTTCGACAGCCCGCCCGAGAAATGGACATGCGGGCAGCGCGCCTTGATCTCCTTCAGCGCTTCGATGAAGTCGACGCCGTAATTATTGTGCTCCTCAATCCCGGTCGCGACCGCGAACACATTGGCGTCGAAGATGATGTCCTCGGGCGGGAATCCGATGCCCATCAGCTCCTTGTACGCCCGCTCGCAAATCTCGACCTTGCGCGCCTGGGTGTCGGCCTGCCCGACCTCGTCGAACGCCATCACCACTACGGCAGCACCATAGGCCATGCACTTGCGCGCATGCTCCAGGAACTGGGGAACGCCCTCCTTCATGCTGATCGAATTGACGATCGGCTTGCCCGAAACGCATTTCAGCCCCGCCTCGATCACGTCCCATTTGGAGCTGTCGATCATCACCGGCACGCGCGCGATGTCCGGCTCGGCGGCGATCAGCTTGAGGAACGTCGTCATCGCCTCATGCGCGTCGAGCAACCCCTCGTCCATGTTGACGTCGATCACCTGCGCGCCATTCTCGACCTGCTGCCGCGCGACCTCGACCGCCGCAGTATAGTCGCCGGCCATGATCAGCTTCTTGAACTTGGCCGATCCGGTGACGTTGGTGCGCTCGCCGATATTGACGAATGCGGTGGAGGTGGGGGGCGTCGCGGTCATTGGTTCTTCTTCTTCCCCCCTCCCGCTTGCGGGAGGGGTCGGGGGAGGGCGTGTCAGTCTCGGGCGGCGCAGAGGAGGACAGGCCCTCCCCTAGCCCCTCCCGCAAGCGGGAGGGGAATTACGCCGCCATCACGAACGGCTCCAGCCCCGCCAGCCGGGTCTGTACCGGCGGCGTCGGGATTGCGCGCGGGGGCAGGTCCTTCACCGCATCGGCAATCGCCTTGATATGCGCCGGGGTCGATCCGCAGCAGCCGCCCAGAATGTTGACCTGCGCCTGATCGGCCCATTCCTTGACCAGCCCCGCCGTGGTGTGCGGCTCCTCGTCATAGGCACCCAGTTCGTTGGGCAGGCCGGCATTGGGATAGACCATGATCAGCGTGTCGCACAGCGCGGACAGCGTCTTGACGTGCGGCCGCAGCTGCTCCGCGCCGAACGAACAGTTCAGTCCGATCGTCACCGGCTTGGCATGGCGGATCGCGGCCCAGAATGCCTCAACCGTATGCCCAGACAGGTTGCGGCCCGACAGGTCGGTCAGCGTCATCGACATCATGATCGGCAGGTCGCGACCCAGATCGTTCGCCGCCTCGATACACGCCATCACGCCGGCCTTGGCGTTGAGCGTATCGAACACCGTCTCGATCAGGATGAAGTCCACCCCACCCTCGACCAGCGCGTCGATCTGCTCGCGATACACGTCCTTGAGCGTATCGAAATCGATCTCGCGATAGCCCGGATCATTGACGTCGGGCGACAGCGACAGCGTCTTGTTGGTCGGACCAAGCGCCCCGGCGACAAAGCGCGGACGCCCGTCCTTGGCTTCGAACTCGTCGGCGATTTGACGCGCCATCTTCGCGCTCTCGACATTGATCGCGCGCACCAGATGCTCGGCGCCATAATCGGCCTGGCTGATGCGGTTGGCGGAAAAGGTGTTGGTCTCGGCGATATCCGCCCCAGCCTCGAAATACGCGCAATGGATGCTGGCGGGCACCTCGGGCTTGGTCAGCGCGAGGATGTCGTTATTGCCCTTCTGGTCGTGCCCGAGATTGAGGTCGCCAGCATAATCCGCCTCGGACAGCTTCCAGTTCTGGATCTCGGTCCCGAACGCCCCGTCAGTGATCAGGATGCGCTTGGCGGCTTCGGCCAGCAGTTTCTCACGTGGTGTCATCATCTTGTTCCTTAGCCCCTCCCCTTCAGGGGAGGGGTTGGGGTGGAGCCTATAATCTTGGCGGGCGGTCTCGGTGAGATTTCACTGCGCCACCCCCAACCCCTCCCCTGAGGGGGAGGGGCCTTGTGATTTACGCCGCCACACTCGCCGCCGCACCCCGCGGGCGCACGCCCAGCAGGTGGCAAATCGCATAGCTCAGCTCAGCCCGGTTGAGCGTGTAGAAGTGGAACTGCCGCACGCCGCCCGCATAGAGGTTGCGACACAGCTCCGCCGCCAGCGTTGCCGAAACGAGCTGACGTGCGGCCGGACGGTCGTCCAGCCCCTCGAACAGCCGTTCCATCCAGCCCGGCACCGCAGTCCCGCACATCGCCGACATCTTCTGGACCGCGGCAAAGCTCATCACCGGCATGATCCCCGGCACGATCTCCGCATCGATCCCCGCCGCTGCCGCCGCGTCGCGAAAGCGCAGGAACGTATCGGCCTCGAAGAAAAACTGCGTGATCGCGCGGTTCGCGCCCGCGTCGATCTTGCGCTTGAGGTTATCCAGATCATGCGCCGCATCGGGCGAATCCGGGTGGCATTCGGGATAGGCCGCGACCGAAATCTCGAACGGGTGCAGCTTGCGCAGGCCAGCAACCAAGTCGGCAGCATTCTCATAGCCACCGGGATGCGTCGCGTACTTTTCGCCAGCACGCGGCGGATCGCCGCGCAGCGCGACGATGTGGCGCACGCCTGCCGCCCAATATTCCTCGGCCACCGCGTCGATCTCGGCCTTGGTCGCGTCGACGCAGGTGAGGTGTGCGGCGACCGCGATCGGCGTTTCGCGCGCGATCCGGGCGACGGTGTTGTGCGTCCGCTCACGCGTCGTCCCGCCCGCGCCATAGGTCACCGACACGAAGCGCGGATCGAACGGGCTCAGCGTCTCGACCGACTCCCACAGCGTCTTTTCCATCGCCTCGGTCTTGGGCGGGAAGAACTCGAAGCTGACGTCGATGTCGCCTGCAACGTCCGCGAACAGCGGCGGAGAGGACGGGTCGCGATCGATACTCATGCTGCCTTCACCTCATTCACTGGCAGTTGTTCACCCGGCTGCCCCGCCTTGCGGCCCAGCCATAATTTCACGGTCAGCGCGCCGCCCTCCAGCGTCTGGGTCTGGACCGGCGCCAGCCCCGCCTTGCTGAACCAGCCGAGCATCTGCTCGTCCGAAAAGCCCAGGCGCACATGGCCCTCGCGCGTGCGCAATTCCTCCCGGTCATGCGGCGCGAAATCGACGATCAGCAGCCGCCCGGCAGGGGCGAGCACCCGCGCCGCCTCCCCGATTGCCGCGCCCGGCTGCTGCGCGAAGTGCAGCACGTGGTGCAGGATCGCGGCATCCGCCTCACCATCGCTCATCGGCAGCGCATAAAGGTCGGCCTGACGCAGTTCGGCATTGCCGATGCCCTGTTCCGACAATTTCGCCCGCGCCAGCCGCAGCATTTCCGACGAGCGGTCGATGCCCAGCGCGCTTTCTGCACGCGGCGCGAACAGTTCGAGCATCCGCCCGGTACCGGTGCCGATATCGATCAGCCGCACGATCCCCGGATCGGCGAGCGCCGCGGCCATTGCTGCCTCAACCTGTTCCTCGGCGACGTGCAGCGATCGGATCGCATCCCACTCGCCGGCATGCGCCTCGAACCACTCCGCCGCAGCCGTGGCGCGATCGGCGCGCACCGCCGCCAGTCGCGCGCTATCGGCGATCGCCCAATGATCCTCACCCTCGCTGCGCCACGCGTCGAGCGCAGCAAAGATCGGGCCGGTGCGCTTGGTGTCGCCCAGCGCGACGAACACCCAGCTGCCTTCCTTGCGCCGCTCCGCCAGCCCTGCATCGCACAGGATTTTCACATGGCGGCTGACGCGCGGCTGGCTCTGCCCCAGCACCTGCGCCAGTTCGCCCACGCTCAGCTCCATCAGCCGCAACAGCGCTAGAATGCGCAGCCGCGTCTGGTCCGCGAGCGCGCGGAAGGATTCGAGGGCTGTGTTCATGGGTATAGAGATATAAAGATATCTTTATATGCGGTCAATGCAGGATGGCCGCGCGAGCGCGCTTAATCCTCCCCCGCCAGGGGGAGGTGGCATCGCGACGCGATGACGGAGGGGGAGGAAGCGATCCGCAAGAGGCTCAGGGACGCAGCCGTCCTCCCCCTCCGTCGCCTGCGGCGACACCTCCCCCTTGCGGGGGAGGATTAGAAACTACGCCGCCCGCGCTTCCTCGATAATCGGCACGAGCGCCGCCAGAAACTGCGCCGCGCTCGCTTCCCAGGTGAAGCTGCGCCCATAGGCGGCGCACGCATCCCGGTCGCGGGTCAGCGCCTCAGCAATCGCCACATCCAGATTCTCGGCCATCGCCCCGGTCTCCGGCGTCAGGATGTCCACCGGCCCGGTCACCGGATAGGCCGCGACCGGCGTGCCGCACGCCAGCGCCTCGATCATCACCAGCCCAAACGTGTCGGTCTTGCTGGGAAAGACGAACACGTCCGCCGCGCGATATATCTGTGCCAACTCCTCCCCAAACATCGAGCCAAGGAACCGGGCCTCAGGATATTTCGCCGCCAACGCCGCGCGCGCCGGGCCATCGCCGACCACCACCTTGGTCCCCGGATGGTTTGAGGCGAGGAAGGCCTCCAGATTCTTCTCGATCGCCACCCGTCCGACATAGAGCTGCACCGGCCCGGGCAGGTCCGCCATCGCCGGATGCCGCGTCACGCCGGGATGGAAGTTGGTCAGGTCCACGCCCCGCCCCCAATGCCGCACCTGGGTCAGCCCGTGATCGACCAGCGCCTGCCGGATCGATGCGGTGGAGGCGAGGATCGACTGCGCCGGCGCATGGAACCAGCGAATATAGCGCCACACCCATTCCGCCGGCACGCCCGATCGCGCCTCGACATAGTCAGGAAACTGCGTGTGATAGGCGGTGGTGAATGGGAAATCATGCCGCAGGCACCAGCGCCGCGCGGCGACGCACACCGGCCCTTCGGTCGCCAGATGCACCGCATGCGGCGAAAATTCGTCGAGCAGATCGCCGATTGTCCGGCTGCGCACCATTGCCAGCCTGATCTCGGGGTAGGTCGGGCACGGCACCGAATAGAACAGGTCGGGCGAGATCACCTTGACCTTATGCCCCTGCCCCTCAAGCACCCGCCGCACCGACTGGAGCGTGCGCACGACGCCGTTCACCTGAGGCTCCCAGGCGTCGGTTACAATCGCGATCCGCATCTCCGTTTCGCTCAAGCCGCTACGCGCTCCTCGACCCGCTCCGGGTCGAGGTCACGCTTGGCGATCTCATCGGCCCAATGGAGGATTTCCATCGCGCCATCGTAATGTTCGACCAGAGCGGTGCAACCCTCCACCCAGTCGCCGTCATTATAATATTCGATGCCGTCGATCGTGCGCATCTCGGCGGTGTGGATATGCCCGGCGATCACGCCATCGACACCTCGCGCGGCGGCTTCCTTGGCGACGATTTCCTCAAAGCCACAGATGAATTCGACCGCGTTCTTGACCTTCTGCTTGGCGTGCTTGCTCAGCGACCAATAGGGAAGGCCCCGCCAGCGCCGATATTTGTTGCACCAGCGGTTGAGCGTCATCACCGCGGTGTAGGCCGCGTCGCCGACATGGGCGAGCCAGCGGTGCGACAGCGTGATCGCATCGAACTCGTCGCCATGCAGCACCAGCAGGCGGCGGCCATCGGCGGTCTGGTGGATCGCCTGCCGCTTGATCTCGACCCCGCCAAAGCTGAGGCCGGTGAACTGGCGGAAAATCTCGTCATGGTTGCCGGGGATATAGATCACCCGGGCACCGCGCTTGGCGCGCTTCAGGATGCGCCACACGATGTCGTTATGCGCGGCGGGCCAGTAGAATTTCTTCTTGAGCTGCCACCCGTCGATAATGTCGCCGACCAGATAGATGGTGTCGCTGTCGACATGGTCCAGAAAGTCGATCAGCATCTCGGCATTGCAGCCGCGCGTGCCCAGATGAATGTCGCTGATCCAGATCGTCCGATAGCTGCGCCGTTCGGTCACCGTCTTTTCGGGAATCGACGGATTGGCAGCGGTCAGCTCCGCCAGATCGGTGACATGCGTGTCGAACGGAAGTCGAGTGATCGTGGCCATAGATGCGCCCCGTGCAATGCCCTTGCCCGGCCCGCCTATGGCGATGGAATGTTACAGCTCGAATCGTTCGATCGTCACCGATCTGTCACGCGGTGATCGGGACATAGCCGTCCAGCCGCTCGACCCGCGCAATCCAGGCGCGCACCGCCGGGAATGGCGCCAGCGCGAACCCGCCCTCCTCGGCGACATGCGTGTACGCGTAGAGGCAGATGTCCGCGAGGCTCGGCGCATCTCCGACGAACCACTCCCGGCCGCTTAGATGCTCGTCCATCAGCTTGAGCGCCGCGACGCCCGCCGCGCGCTTGCCCGGCAGCAGCGCGCGCTGCAGATCGTCGAGATTGGCCTCGCCGACCCATCCCATCCAGAACCGCACCGTCGCGATGTTCGGCTCGTGGTTATATTGCTCCCAGAACATCCAGCGCAGCATGTCCGCCCGGTCGAACGGATCGGCGGGAATCAGCGCGGTGCCGTCGGCAAGATAGAAGGTCACGGCATTGCTCTCGGGCAGGAACCGGTCGCCATCCTGCAGCACCGGGATGCGCCCATTGGCGTTGACATTGGCGAGGAACGCGGGCGTCCGCGTCTCCCCCGCCAATATGTCGTACCCGCGCCGTTCGATCGCCTTGCCGGTCAGCGCGGCGGTCAGCCGGATCTTGTAGCAATTCCCCGACGGGGCGTACTCATGCAGGATCAGCGGCATCGTCCGTCCCTGCCGCTTTCTGCGTCGTGCCCAGCGTCACGTCACCCGCCGCCGCCGCGCCCTTGACCAGCCCGTCGAGCGAGCCGCCGTCAAAGCCCAGTTCCTTCATCAACCCGTCGAGCATCGGTGCCTGCGCGCGATAGCGCAGCGCCGCCGCGACCGCGGAATCGGCGAGATTGCCGTCGCCATTCCCGCCGCTCGCCGCACCGGCGCCGCCAGTGCCGCCGCTGGTCAGCCCGTCGACCTGCACGATCTTGATGCTGTCGATCGCCTCCATCGGCTTGGCTGCCTCGCGGATCACCTCGGGCAGCACCTTGAGCAGCGCCAGCTTGGTCTGGAGCGAGATCTGGTCGGACGACAACAGGTTCGCCGCCTCGTTGATCGCGCGCTGGCCGGCCGCCTCGACCTCGAACCGCACCCGGTCCGCCTCGGCGCGCAGCTTCGCCGCCTCGGCCTCGCCCTCGGCGACCAGCCGCGCGGCCTCGGCGCGATCCGCCGCTGCCTGTTTCTCGGCCTCCGCCTCGACCTTCACGCCGATCGCCGCGCGCTCGGCTTCGCGCGAAGCGTCGATCAGTTCGATCCGCTTGGTACGCTCGGCAATCTCGGCCTCGCGCGCGGTAGCGACCTGCTCCTCGGCGACCACCGCAGCGGCGCGCGCCTTGTCCGCCTCGGCGCGCGACTGGCTTTCCTCGCGGCTCTTGTTCTGCACCGCGATCTGCTGTTCCTGCCGGGCGAGTTCGAGCGCCTGGGTCTGGGCGATTTGCGCTTCCTTGACCGTGCGGTCGGCCTGGATCTGCGAATTGTCGATCTCGCGCTTCGCCTCGATCCGCGCCTGATCCGCCTCGCGGGTACGCAGCGCCTGTTCCTGCGCGACTTCGGACGCCTGTGCCGCGCGCTTCAGCTCGATCTCACGCTCCTGCTCCAGCCGCGCGAATTCGGTGTCGCGGCCAATCAGGAAGGACTGGCGCTCGGCCTCCAGATTCTTGGTCTCGATCTGCACCCGCGTGTCCTGCTCGATGTCGTTGCGTGCCTTTTTGCGCAGCTCGATCTGCTCGGTCAGCTTGGTCAGACCCTCGGCGTCGAACGCATTGTTGGCGTTGAAATGCTCGATGCTCGTCTGGTCCAGCCCGGTCAGCGATACGCTCTCCAGCTCCAGCCCGTTCATCGCCAGATCGGCCGATGACACCTGCTGCACCTTCTGCACAAACTCGGCGCGTTGCTCGTGCAGCTGGTTCATCGTCATCCCGGCCGCGACCGATCGCAGCGCATCGACGAACTTGCCCTCGACCAGCTCCTTGAGCGCATCGGGGTTCATCGTCCGCATGCCCAAAGTCTGCGCGGCGGTCGCGATCGACTGGCTATCGGGCTTCACGCGGACATAGAATTCGGCCTTCACGTCGATGCGCAGCCGGTCGAGCGTGATCAGCGCGTCGGCATTCTTGCGCTCGACCGCGAGGCGCACGGTGTTCATGTTGACCGGCATCGTCTCATGGAACACCGGCAGCACCAGCGCGCCGCCGTTGATCACGACCTTCTCGCCACCAAAGCCGGTGCGGACGAATCCGATCTCCTTCGACGCACGCTTGTACAGCCGCGCAATGATCAACCCGATCACCAGCAGCGTCAGCAGCCCGCCGCCTGCATAGATCAGATAGGGCAGGATCGATCCCCCCGTCGTGGCCACTTCCTGCATGTCCTAAATCCCCAGTCTCGGCAGATGATGATCGCCATAAGCGATCGCACGAAAGACATCGCCCTCGCGCCGCACCAGCAGCACGCGCTCGCCTTCTTCGAAAACCTGTCCCGCATTGTCGGGCTCAACCATCAGATAATGCGCCTGGCCGTGCCAGTCCTCGACCCGCGCGCGCGCCGGCGATCCGGTGGTGGCGCGCCCGGTGAGGATCGTCGCGCCACTGCCAACCAGATCATCGACATCAATCGCGGTGGTGTGATCCTGCGGCAGGATCGGCGCGAGCAGCTGCGCCGACAGCGCGGTCGCGGGCAGTGCCAGCACCCCGGCGCCCGGCACCGCGATCCAGCCAGGCACAAGAATGCCGAAAATGTCGCGCGCGAGCTGCTGCCCGAGCAGCCCGATCAACCCGAAGCTCGCCAGCAACAGCACGATGACAACCAGCATAGGCACGCGACCGAACCCCAGCCAGTCGAGCCAGTCGGGCGCATCGAAATCGCTATCGCCCGCCAGCCCCGCAGCCTGCACGATCCCGAGCAACAGCATCAGGACAAGCGCCGATACGAAGACGATATTCTCCGGCGCTGACAGAAAGGCGAACACGTCGAAAACCCCCGATTCGCCGTTCAGTCTAGGGGCTCCCCCCCCGCCTCGCCAGCAAATCCGAAGCCGTCACACCGTCAGCACGATCTTCCCCATATGCGCGCCGCTCTCCATCCGGCGGTGCGCCTCTGCTGCCTCCGCCAGCGGGAAGGTCCGGTCGATCACAGGACGCAGGCTGCCGTCTGCCACGAACGGCCACACCGCGCGCGACAATTCGTCGGCGACCAAAGTCTTGAACGCGGTGTCGCGCGCGCGCAGCGTCGATCCGGTCAGCGTCAGGCGGCGGCGCATGATCTCGAACACCGGAACCGTCGCCATCGCCCCGCCCTGCACCGCGATCGACACATGCCGCCCGTCATCGGCCATGCACTTCAGGTTGCGCGCGACATAGTCGCCGCCGACCATGTCGAGCACGATATTGACCCCGCGCCCCTCGGTCACATCCTTGACCCGCGCGACAAAATCCTCGGTCTTGTAGTTGATCGCATGATCCGCGCCGTGCGCGAGGCAGGCGGCGACCTTCTCGTCGCTGCCCGCAGTGACGATCACCTTGACCCCGAACAGATTGCACAGCGAAATCGCCATCGTCCCGATCCCGCTGGTTCCGCCATGCACCAATGCGATGTCGCCCTCGCTGGCATAGCCGCGCTCGAACAAATTGGTCCACACGGTGAACAGCGTCTCGGGGATGGCCGCCGCCTCGACCATCGACAGCCCCTCGGGGACCGACAGGCACTGGCCAAGCGGCGCGACCGCGTATTCGGCATAGCCCCCGCCCGCCACCAAAGCGCACATCGGCTGGCCGATCATCTCGGGCGGCAGGTCCGCGCCGACGGCGACCACCTCACCCGCAACCTCCAGCCCCGGGATGCTCGTCACCCCCGGCGGCGGCGGATAGGCGCCCATGCGCTGGATCACATCGGGCCGGTTGACCCCGGCGGCGGCGACACGGATCAGCACCTCGTCGGCACGCGGGACGGGGACGGGGCGCTCGACCGGCACCAGAACCTCCGGCCCACCGGGCGTGGCAGGGTCGATCGCGATCATCCGGTCGGGCAGGCCAGTCATGCTTATCCCCCAAGAACGCCGCCTGAATCGGGGGCGCGTGGCATGACGTCAAGGCCGCAGTTGCTTAAAGTGACAAGCCCGGGCGCTTGACACGGCGGCACCAGCATCCGACGTTCAAGCACATGGACTCGGACGACCTTCCCCGCAGAAAGGACGACCCCGCCGCCCTGCTCGCGCGCCAGGATCTCGATCCCTTTTCGGTGGCGGAGCTGGAAGAGCGGATCACATTGCTCGAAACCGAAATCGCGCGATGCCGTAATGTTATTCAACGCGCCGTTAACCATCGCGCAAGTGCGGACGCCTTATTCAAACGATGAGTGGAGCACGAAACCCCGGGCGTCACGCTATAAGACTCTCAGGGGCAAGTGCGGCGCTTGATGCACGGTGCAAGGCTCCCGACATAGGGAACGCACGGGCCGCGTATCCCTCCTTCGGCCCGACTGGAGTGACCTGAATGCCTAGTTTCGCTTCCGCCCTCGAATCCACGCTCCACCGCGCGCTCGAAGCCGCCAGCTCGCGTCGCCACGAATATGCGACGCTCGAGCATCTGCTGCTGGCGCTGGTGGACGACGAACATGCGTCCAAGGTGATGGGCGCGTGTGGCGTGGACCTGGGCGAGCTGAAGACCACGGTCGCCCATTATCTCGATACCGAGCTTCAGGCGCTGCGCGTCGACCAGACCACCGACCCCTCGCCCACCAGCGGGTTCCAGCGCGTCGTCCAGCGCGCGATCCTGCACGTCCAGTCGTCGGGCCGTGACGAAGTGACCGGCGCCAATGTCCTCGTCGCGCTGTTCTCCGAGCGCGAGAGCTACGCCGTCTATTTCCTGCAGCAGCAGGATATGAGCCGCCTCGACGCGGTCAGCTATATCAGCCACGGCGTCGGCAAGGGCTCGACCCCGGTCGAATCCGCCCCGCCCAAGGGTGCCGAAGAAGACAAGGCGCAGAAGAGCGACGGCAAGAAGAGCGAGAGCGCGCTCAAGCAGTTCACCGTTAACCTCAATGAAAAGGCCAAGACCGGCAAGATCGATCCGCTGATCGGGCGCGGTCCCGAAGTCGACCGCACCGTCCAGATCCTGTGCCGCCGCAGCAAGAACAACCCGCTCTATGTCGGCGATCCCGGCGTCGGCAAGACCGCGATCGCGGAAGGCCTGGCCCGCAAGATCATCGAGGGCGATGTCCCCGAAGTGCTCAAGGAAGCGGTGATCTACTCGCTCGACATGGGCGCACTGCTCGCCGGCACCCGCTATCGCGGCGATTTCGAGGAGCGGCTGAAGCAGGTCGTCAATGAGCTCGAGAAGCTGCCGCATGCGGTGCTGTTCATCGACGAAATCCACACCGTGATCGGCGCGGGCGCCACCAGCGGCGGCGCGATGGATGCGTCGAACCTGCTCAAGCCCGCGCTGTCGGGCGGCACGATCCGCTGCATCGGATCGACCACCTACAAGGAATTCCGCAACCATTTCGAAAAGGACCGCGCGCTGCTGCGCCGGTTCCAGAAGATCGACGTCAACGAACCGACGATCGAGGATACGATCAAGATCCTCGCCGGCCTGCGTTCGGCGTTCGAGGATCACCATAACGTCAAATACACCCCCGACGCGATCAAGTCGGCGGTGGAACTGAGCTCGCGCTACATCAACGACCGCAAGCTGCCCGACAAGGCGATCGACGTGATCGACG
>JBHYGP010000134.1:0-5192 GCA_051858935.1 Sphingomonas sp. | reverse complement strand
CATCTATGGCGTGCTGCTCAAGCCGACCAATTTCGATCCCGCGAAACGCTATCCGGTGATCGAGCAGATCTATGCCGGGCCGCAAACGACCTTCGCGCCACAGGGGTTCACAGACGCGATCGGCGCGCGGGCCGCCTATATGCAGGCGCTGACCGAACTCGGCTTCGTCGTCATCGTCCAAGACGGGCGGGGGACGCCGCGGCGGTCGCGCGACTTCCATATCTCGCCGATGGCGGACGAGGATTCGTTCGCGCTCGCCGATCATGTCGCGGGCATCCGCGCCGCCGCGCGTACCCGGCCCTATATGGACCTAGACCGCGTCGGCATCACCGGCATCTCGTTCGGCGGCTATGCCTCGGCGCGGGCGATGTTCATGTTCCCGGATTTCTACAAGGCGGCGGTGTCAATCGCCGGGCCGCATGATTACCGCACGATGATCTCGTCGATTTCGCTCGAGCGCTTTTTCGGCGTGCCGGGCGAAGCGGACGAAACCTACAAGCGCGTCGATAATCTGCACCTCGCCGACCGGCTTCAGGGCAAGCTGATGCTGGTCACCGGCGATATCGACCAGAATGTGCCGCTCAACCAGACCGTCGCGCTGTCCGATGCGCTGATCAAGGCGGGCAAGGACTATGATCTGGTGCTGATGCCCAATGCGGCGCACGATGTCGGCTATCACCCCTATGTCGCGCGGCGGCTCGCGGGATATTTCCTGCGCCACCTCAAGGGGCAGGAACCGGTGCCGTTCGCGCAACCGTCGAAATAGATCTGGCTGGTGGAGATTGAACCGTGACGACTGACCTGAACCGCCGCGGCATCATGAAACTTGCAGGCGGAGGCCTGTTCGCCGCCGCGACCGGAGCCGCGACCTCGGGGTCGGCGACGCAGCCCACTGCTGTTCCCGCCACCACGCCGATCGTCGTGGACGGATGCAGCCCATCGGCCCCGACCGCCAATTACCTCTCGCTGTTGCGCAAGGGCGGGGTGGACAGCTGGAGCATCTCCATGCTCCCGACCCTGCTCCAGATGTCGGCGCTCCATGAATTTGTCGACAAGCATTCGAAGGAGGTCGGCATTGCCAAGACCGCCGGCGACATCCGACGGTTGAAGCAGGAGGGGAAAATCTCGCTCACCATCGGCTGGCAGGAGGCCGACCTGTTCGCGATGAAGGGCGAGAGCGACTGGTGGTCGAAACCACCCAAGACGACGATGCGCCTGTTTTACGAAGCCGGGCTGCGCGTCGTCGGGCTGATCTACAACCTGACCAACCAGTTCGCGGGCGGCTGTCTCGACCCGCATATCGGCCTGACCAAGGCGGGGCGGGTGATGGTCGCCGAGATGCAGAAGCTGGGCATCCTGGTCGATGTCGGCGGGCATATGGGCGAACAGTCGAGCCTCGACGTCATCGCGATGGCCGAGCGTCCGGTGGTGTGCACCCATTCCAACCTCGCGGCGCTCAACCCCAATCCCCGCAACACGTCGAACCGGGTGATCGAGGGCATCGCGAAGACCGGCGGCCTGTTCGGCGTAAGCGCGATCGACCCGTTCATGAGCTGGAGCAGCGCGGATGCGGGCAAGCGCACCCAGCCCAAGGTGCGCGCCAATGTGAAGCGCTATGTCGACGAGCTGGACTATCTGAAGACGCTGGTCGGCGTCGACCATATCGGCATCGGCGGCGACTTCACCGTGGGCTCGACGTCGAAAATTGTCCCCGACGAGTCCTTCGCCTTCCCGCCCGAAATGACCTATGTTCAGGACCCGATCCAATATGCGCAGGGGTTTGAGGACATCTCCAAACTCCCCGCCGTCCGCGCCGAGATGGTCGCGCGCGGGTGGCGCAAGGACGAGATCGACAAGGTGATGGGTGAGAACTGGATGCGCGTCTATGCGGCGACCATCGGCGCCTGATTTTCACCGATGAGCCGCCCGATCGACCGGCTGGATGTGAAGATCATGGCCGCGCTCGAACGCGACGGGCGGATGACCAAGGCGGAGCTGTCGGAAGTGGTTGGCCTGTCGCCCACACCATGCGGTGCGCGGGTCGCGAAGCTTGAGGGCGCGGAATATATCAGGGGCTATCACGCGGACATCGCGGTCGAGCGGATTACCGGCTCCTCGCGCTTCACCGTGGTCGTGAGCATCCGGGAATGGACGCCCGAGCTTGCACGGCGGTTCGAGAAAATGGTCGCGACCATCCCGCACATCGTCGAATGCGACGCAGTGTTCGGGTCGGTCGATTTCGTGATGACCGTTTATGCCGCAGATGAGGAGCATTGCCGTGTGTTGCTCGCGCCGCTGGAAGCCGTCGGGCTCGATTGCACCATTTTGCCGGTGTCACGAGCGGTACGTGCCCCGCACGATGTCCCGCTGATCGCGCTGCTGGAATGATGACAACGGCCGAAAAGCTGCTGTTTCGGCGGGCCAATTCAGACGCAATTCGCGCGCGCGTTGCGCTAGCCGAACTGGCGTAACTTCTGGTCGAGGAATCACATGATCGAACTGCGCAAACCCTATGTCCTGTTCGTCGGCGATGTCGCCAAACCGCTCCACGCCAAGACCGGTTTCGGCATCCGCGACTGGGCGCGCGATGCCTGCATCGGCCAGTTTCGGCTGAGCGATCAGGCGGCAGATTTGGGCCTGCCCGATCTCGATGTGCCGACCGCAGTGCGAAAGGGCGCGGGGTCGCTGGTCGTCGCGGTCGCGCCGGTCGGCGGGCAGATCCCGGCGGCGTGGCACGCGGCACTGGTCGCGGCGGCGCGCGGCGGGCTCGACATCGTCAGCGGGATGCACACACGGCTTGCCGAAGTTCCCGGTCTCGCCAATGCGGCGCAGGCGGCGGGCGCGCGGCTGATCGACGTCCGCGTGCCGCCGGCCGATATCAAGACGGCCACTGGCCGCAAGCGCACGGGCCAGCGCGTCCTCACCGTCGGCACCGATTGCGCCCTCGGCAAGAAATACACCGCGCTGGCGCTGACGCAGGCGCTGCGCGACGCGGGAACGGACGTGGATTTCCGCGCGACCGGGCAGACCGGGATCATCATCGCCGGCGCGGGCATCCCGATGGACGCGGTCGTGTCCGACTTTATCGCCGGTGCGGCCGAAGCGCTCTCGCCCGATGCGGCCGACGATCATTGGGACGTGATCGAGGGGCAGGGGGCAATCCATCACCCCGCCTTTGCCGGGGTGACGCTGGGCATCATTCACGGCTCGCAGCCCGATGTGCTGGTGCTGTGCCACGAGCCGGGGCGCACGCATTTTCACTCGATGACCGACTTTCCGGTGCGCTCGCTGACCGAGGTGGCCGAAACCTGTCTCGCCGCCGCGCGGGTCACCAATCCGGCGGCGCGGCTGGGGGCAGTGAGCCTGAACACCGCACAGCTGGACGACGCCGCCTGCGCCGACGCGCTCGCGCGCGCCAGCGACGAGATGGGCGTCCCCGCCTTCGATCCGATGCGCACGTCGATGGACCGCGCGGTCGCGTCGATCCTGGGGCGGCCCTATGACTGAGCGGCCCTGCAAGCTACATGTCGCGGTAGAATCCTTCCCGTTCGTCGAGCCCTTCCGCATCGCGGGCTATGTGTTCGACGGACAGGACGTCGTCGTGGTCACGCTGACCGACGGCGAGCATATCGGACGCGGTGAGGCGTCGGGCGTCTATTACCTCAACGAAACACCCGACCGGATGATCGCGCAGATCAACGCGCAGCGCGACCTGATCGAGCGCGGGGTAAGCCGCGAGGGGCTGCGCGCGGCGATGCCGCCGGGTGGCGCGCGTAACGCGGTCGATGCGGCACTGTGGGATTTGGAGGCGAAGCGCAGCGGGCAGCCGGTGTGGCAGCTTGCCGGTCTCGCCGCGCCGCGACCGCTCGCTACCACCTTCACGCTGAGTGCCGAGCATCCCGACGCGATGGCTGCACGCGCGGCATCCTATGCCGATGTCCCGCATATCAAGATCAAGCTGACCGGCGACCTGCCGCTCGACTGCGCCCGCGTGCGCGCGATCCGCGCCGCGCGGCCCGATGCCTGGCTCGGAGTCGACGGCAATCAGGGGTTCGCCCGGCATGACCTTGTCCCACTCATCGCCATGCTGGTCGCAGAGCGCGTGTCACTGCTGGAACAGCCGGTCCGACGCGGGCGCGAGGCCGATCTTGACGGCATCAAATGCCCGATCCCGGTCGCGGCGGACGAAAGCGTGTTGACGATTGGCGACATCCCGCGCCTCGTTGGGCGGTTCAGCGTGGTCAATGTAAAGCTCGACAAGTGCGGCGGGCTGACCGAGGCGCTGGCGATGGCCGACGCCGCGCGGCTGCATGGCCTCGACGTGATGGTCGGTAATATGGTGGGGTCGAGCCTCGCCATGGCCCCCGCATTCGTGCTGGGTCAGCGTTGCGACATCGTCGATCTCGACGGTCCGATTTTCCTTGAGCGCGACCGCGAACCATCGGTCAGCTACGTCAATGGCCTGGCGTCGTGTCCGCCCGCGCTGTGGGGCTGGCCAGCATGAAGTGGCCGCGGATCGCATTGGGTGGCGCGGCCATGCTCCTGCTCGGGGCGGCGCCGGCTCCGGCCTATGATATCGTCATTCGTGGCGGCCGCGTGCTCGACGGAGCGGGCAATCCGTGGGTCCGCGCAGATATCGGCATCAAGGATGGTCGGATCGCGAAGATCGGGCTTATTGCCGCGCGCGGCGCGAAGGAGATCGACGCGACCGGGCGCTACGTCGCCCCCGGCTTCATCGACATGATGGATCAGTCGGGCAGCGTGCTGCTCAAGCATGGCGCGGCCGAGAACAAGCTGCGTATGGGCGTGACCACGCTGATCGGCGGGGAAGGCGGCACGCCGGTCCCGGCGGACGCGATCTCCCGCTATTTTCAGGATCTGGAAACGCGCGGGATCGCGGTCAATTTCGGTACTTATTACAGCGCGACGCAGGCGCGGGTTGCGGTGATGGGTGATGGCGCAGGGACGCCGACTCCGGCCCAGCTCGACGCGATGCGCGGGCTGGTCGATCGCGCGATCCAGGCCGGCGCGTTCGGGATCAGCACCGCGCTGATGTACCCGCCCGACCGCTTCCACGCGACCGAGGACCTGGTGGCGCTCGCCAAGGTCGCCGCAAAATGCGGCGGCTTCTACGCGACGCATATGCGCGACGAGAGTGCGCGCCTGCTCGACAGTGTCGACGAGGCGATCAG
>JBHYGP010000133.1:0-5211 GCA_051858935.1 Sphingomonas sp. | reverse complement strand
CGCGGTCGACCGGCGCATCGCCGGGGCGTCCGACGATGTCGCAGTAAAACTCCGTCGCCGCGAAGCTGCCGCCGCGCTGGTAGCTTTCGAGCTTGGTCATGTTGACGCCATTGGTCGCAAAGCCGCCCAGCGCCTTGTACAGCGCCGCGGGAATATTCTTCACCTCGAACACGAAGGTGGTCATGTACGGCCCATGGTCGCGCAGCGGCGGCGCGCTGCGCGCCAGCATCACGAATCGGGTCATGTTGTGGTCGGCGTCGGCGACGTCGCTGTCGAACACCGTCAGGCCATAGAGCGGCGCAGCCCCCGGCGGGGCGAGCGCGGCGACCTGCGGATCGCCGGCCTCCGCCACGACTGCCGCAGCACCAGCGGTGTCGGGGTATGAGAGCGGCGCAATCCCCTGAGCCTTGAGCCAGTGGCGGCACTGGCCCAGCGCCTGCGGATGGCTCATCGCCTGACGTACCCCGGCGCGGCTGCCAAGACCCATCAGCGCATAGCGAATGGGGAGGAAATGCTCGCCGATGATCACCAGCCCCGATTCGGGTAGCAGGAAATGAATGTCGGCGACGCGGCCGTGCAGCGAATTTTCGATCGGGATCATCGCGCAATCGGCGCGCCCGTCACGCACCGCGTCGATCGCATCCTCAAAGCTGAAACAGGGCAAGGGAAGCCCGGTCGGGAAGGCTTCGAGCGCCGCCATATGCGAATTTGCGCCCGGCGCGCCCTGAAACGCGACCGCGCGCTTGGGCTCGGCCAGAGCGGCCTCAGTCATCCGTTCGACGATCGGGCGGGCGGGGGCTGCGAAATTGTCCATCGGCGCGTGCGCGTAACCGGCGGAGCAACTTGCGGCAAGCCCGGGTTGCGGCAAACAAAAGGCCCGACTAAAGAACCCGGCCAAGATCAACACGGGGCAGAACGGGCGCACATGGACAATCGCATGAACACGATCGCAGGCTGGGTCCTGTTCGGCTGTGCCTCGGCGCTCGGCCTGTCGATCGCCAGCGGCATGATCTATCATGGCGGAAAGCCCGAAAAGGAAGGCTATCCGGTCGAGAGCGCCGACGGCGCCGAGGGTGACGGCGGTGCCGCTGCGGTCGAGCCGATCGCCAACCGTCTGGCCAAGGCCGATGTCGCCAAGGGGCAGGCGTCGTTCGCCAAATGCTCGGCATGCCATTCGATCACGCAGGGCGGCGGAAACGGCGTCGGCCCGAATCTGTGGGATTCGCTGGGCAAGCCGCATGGCCATGTCGCCGGATTCGCCTATTCGGACGCGCTGAAGGCGGTTCCGGGTAATTGGGACTTTGCGGGGATGGACGCATGGCTCGCGAGCCCGCGTAAATATGCCGCGGGCACCAAGATGACCTTTGCCGGTCTGTCGGACCCGCAGGAGCGCGCCAACGTCATCGCCTATATGAACGCGCAGGGCTCGAACCTGCCGCTCCCCGCACCCGAAGCGGCTCCGGCCGAGGGTGAGGAAGCAGCGACCGAGAATGCGATCACCTCGACCGAGATGGGCAATGCCGGCACCCCGGCATCGGGCGCGCCGTCGGTTGATCCGGCCGCCGCTGCGGAAGCCGCGAAGAAGGAATAACTCCGGTCCTGCAATCGCAGGTCGGAATGCAAAAAGGGCGGCCGCGACGGGCCGCCCTTTTCGTTTCAGCGGAGGGCTGTCCGCCTTGCCCAATCCTCCCCCGCCAGGGGGAGGATAATGCTCAGCGCTCGCGCTCTTCCCAGAATTTCTGGACGATCGCCCAGCCCTCTTCGGCCGTCTCGCAGAAGTGGAACAGGCCAAGGTCGCGCGGGCTGATCACGCCCTCCTCCACCAGCGCCTCGAAATTGACGACGCGGGTCCAGAAGTCCTTGCCGTAGAACAGCACCGGGATCGGCGCGATCTTGCCGGTCTGGATCAGCGTCAGCAGCTCGAACGATTCGTCGAACGTGCCGAACCCGCCCGGGAACACCGCCACCGCGCGCGCGCGGAGCAGGAAGTGCATCTTGCGCAGCGCGAAATAGTGAAACTGGAAGCTGAGCGACGGGGTCACATATTCGTTCGGCGCCTGCTCATGCGGCAGCACGATGTTGAGGCCGACCGATTCGCAGCCCTTTTCGGTGGCGCCGCGATTCGCCGCCTCCATGATCGACGGCCCGCCGCCCGAGGTGACGACGAAATGCCGGTCGCCATTCTCGTCAACCGGGTAACAGCTGGCGAGCCCAGCCAGCTCGCGCGCCACGTCATAATATTTCGATTTCTCGATCAGCCGCTCGGCAATCCGGCGCGACTGGTCGTCGGTGGCAAGGTCGAGCAACGCCTGCGCCTTGACCGGTTCGGGGATCCGCGCCGAGCCATAGATGACGAACAGCGACGCGATCTTCGCCTCGTCCATCAACACGCTGGGCTTGAGCAGCTCCAGCTGGAAACGCACCGGGCGCAAATCCTCGCGCAACAGGAACTCCATGTCCTGAAAGGCGAGGCGGTAGGCCGGGTGTTCGGTCTGGGGGGTGGAGACGGCGGTCCGCGCGGTCTCCGCATCCTGGCTCGCGCGGGCAAAGACGCGCGACGGCACTTTCTTGTCTGTCATTGGCGCGGGAGTAGCGGGTTTCGGTGCCGAGGCAAAGTGGCGAGCGTCACCGGCAGAACGACTTGCCGCCCATGTCGAAATGGAAGTGGTTGGCGTGGGCGCTGTTATACTCCGGTCCAAGCACCGTAGTGAACCGCCGACAGGCTGATTTGTGGACCACCCGCAGGAACTCGCGCTCCTCCGCCGTCCCGCCGCTCCAGTCGCCCAGCACGCTGATCTTGCGGCCGTCGCGCAGGACAAAGGCCGCGACATCCACCGCATTGCCCAGCCCATGTTCGGAGACCCGCCCCGCCGAAGCCGCGCTGCCGCCAACGATGCCGCGACAGGCATAGGTGCCATAGGTTTCGACCCGCACCAGCTCACCGCCCAGGATTTCGCGTGCCGCGGGGACTGCGGCGTGGCGCATCCATGCGATGAAATTGCGCGCAAGCGGGCAGCGCATCGCCTTGAGGCCCGACACCGGAATCCCAACATCGATCAGCTGCACCGCGCCGATTACCTGACACCCGCCGCCATAATCGCGATCGGGCAACGGACTGAACCGCACCTGCGCACGCGACAAATCGGCATAGCATTGCTGCGTGTCACGGCTGGTCGGCAGGTCGAGCGTCACCGGCCCGCGCGGATCGGGCCGCACAGGTGCGCGCGGCGGTGCACGGTCATTGTCCCCGCCGAACAGACATCCGGCGAGCAACAGCGGCAAGGACAGGGTCAGGAGGGTACGCATGACCATGCGACCCCTCTAACTCATTGCGGTTAACCTGTGCTTATCTGACCCATCCCGACTCGGTGAACCGACGCGTTCGCGGGTCCGCCGTCATGTTTCTGCCGGGACTACGCGGACAATGCGCAGCGTGCGCGGCTGGCCCTCGCGATCCGGCCACAGGATTGCGGCACCCTCGGACATGCCGATCAATCCCGCACCGACCGGCGTCAGGATCGAAACCTTGCCCGCCACCACGTCTGCCTCGGCCGGGAGTACCAACCGCACCGATCGGCGCGATCCGCTGCCTTCGTCGACGAAATCGACCTGTGCGTTCAATGTGACCACTCCCGGGGGCAAATCGCCCGCCGCGTGCACGTCGGCGCGGTCGAGTTCTTCCATCAGGCGCTGGGCCAGCACCGGCTCGGATGCGCTGACACGCATCGCCAGATCGGCGATCCGGTCATATTCGGTGTCGATGACATGAAGGGGTGGCTGCGCGGTTGCGACGAGAGGGGAATCGGGACTCATATCGGGCCTTTCGGTCTCGGAACAGGCGCGCGCGCAATCGAATCGCTGCACGCACCATTGAATTGAACTGGGTGGAAATCCCGGACCTGACAGGCGTTCGCCGGATGAAAGGCCCGGGCTAGACGCGCGCCGCCGATTGGCCCGCGTGAACGCGGCATCGCTGAAAGAGGATCGGCCTGATCATCCAGCGATGATGGATCCCTCGCCCTTTCGTGTCAAACGCTCCGGCCGGCATGCGTCGCAGATCGATTGACAGCGCCCGCCAAATCGTTAGGGCCGCCGACGGGCCACGCGGTCCCAACGCCGCGCGTGCTCTCTGCGAGGAGAGACTGACATGACTGAGTTTGTTGCCGCCGACGCCGGAATTGCGTCCATTGCCAAGCCCGCCACCCGGCCGGCTCGCCCCCATTTTTCTTCGGGTCCCTGCGCCAAGCCTCCGGGCTGGGACGCATCGAAGCTCGCCGTGGACGTCCTAGGACGCTCGCACCGCTCGAAGCTCGGCAAGACCCGCCTTCAGTACTGCATCGACCTGATGCGTGAGATGCTGCGCCTGCCCGACACGCACCGCATCGGTATCGTCCCCGGTTCCGACACCGGCGCGTTCGAAATGGCGATGTGGACCATGCTCGGCGCGCGCGGCGTCACCACGCTCGCTTGGGAAAGCTTTGGCGAGGGCTGGGTCACCGATGCGGCGAAGCAGCTCAAGCTCGATCCGACGATCGTCCGCGCCGATTATGGCCAGCTGCCCGATCTGACCGCGATCGACTGGTCGACCGATGTCCTCTTTACCTGGAACGGCACCACCAGCGGCGTGCGCGTTCCGAATGGCGAGTGGATCCCCGACGATCGCGAGGGGCTGACCTTCGCCGATTCGACCAGCGCGGTGTTCGCCTATGACCTGCCGTGGGACAAGATCGACGTCGCGACCTTCAGCTGGCAGAAGGTGCTGGGCGGCGAAGGCGGCCATGGCGTCCTGATCCTCGGCCCGCGCGCGGTCGAACGGCTCGAAAATTACACCCCCGCCTGGCCGCTGCCGAAGGTGTTCCGCCTGATCGCCAAGGGCAAGCTGGCCGAGGGCGTGTTCAAGGGCGAGACGATCAACACGCCGAGCATGCTGGCAGTCGAGGACGCGATCTTCGCGCTCGAATGGGCCAAGGGCCTGGGCGGGCTCGACGGCCTGATCGCGCGCAGCGACGCCAATGCCGCCGCGCTCGACCTGCTCGTCGCCGAGCGCGACTGGCTCGGCCATCTCGCCGCCGATCCCGCGTCGCGGTCGAAGACCAGCGTGTGCCTGACCGTCGAGGGAGCCGACGAATCCTTCATCAAGAAGTTCGCGTCGCTGCTTGAGGCGGAACACGCCGCGTATGACATCGCCGGATACCGCGATGCCCCGGCGGG
>JBHYGP010000132.1:0-5212 GCA_051858935.1 Sphingomonas sp. | reverse complement strand
TCTCTGGCCCGACATCGTTGAGCACCGCGCCCGCGATGCGTTCGGGGTGGGTCGCGGCCATCAGCATCGTGAGGATGCCGCCCAATGACGTGCCGACCGCGACGAAGCGGTCGAGCTTGAGTTCGCCGACCAGTGCCTCCAGATCCTGGAGATAGGTCAGCGGGACATAGGTCATCGGGTCCTTGGCATAGCCGCTCTCGCCGCGCCCGCGCAGCTCGACCGCGATCACCCGCCATTCGCCAGAGAGGCGCTCGGCCAGCTTTTCATAGTCGCGCGCATTGCGGGTGAGGCCGGGAATGCACAGCAAGGGCGGGCGGTCGGCGCGCCCCGGATAGTCGCGATAATGCAGCCGCAACCCGTCGCCGGACCACCAATAGCCATCGGCATGTTTGTGCAGGTTGCGCGCGGTTGCCATCGCGCCCCATATCGCCGCATGACCGATTTACCGCAAGCGCCGCAATTTTCGGACTGGTACGATCCCGATCCCGCGCTGCTCAAACTGGGTGACGCATTCTACGATCCGGTGGAGGCGGCGGACTTTCCAGAGACGATCCTGCGCTTTCGCAACGATCGCGCGGCGGAAGAGGTGGGACTGGAGGGGTTGAGCGACGCGGGCTGGCTGCGCCATTTCGGGCGGTTCGAACCGTTGCCGGGCAATCTGCCCCAGCCGCTGGCGATGCGCTATCACGGCCATCAATTCCGGGTGTACAATCCCGACCTTGGCGACGGGCGCGGCTTTACCTTTGCCCAGATGCGCAACAGCCACATGAAGGACCTGATGGAGCTGGGCACCAAGGGCTCCGGCCAGACGCCGTGGAGCCGGTTCGGCGACGGGCGGCTGACGCTGAAAGGCGGGGTGCGCGAGGTGCTGGCGACCGAGATGCTGCAGGCGCTGGGCGTGCGCACGTCGCGCAGTTTTTCGCTGATCGAGACGGGCGAGGCGTTGCAGCGCAATGACGAGCCCTCCCCCACCCGATCGGCGGTGCTGGTGCGGATGAGCCATGGGCAGATCCGCATCGGGACGTTCCAGCGGCTCGCCTATCATGGCGACGCGGAGAATATGCGGCGGCTGGTCGACTGGTGCCTGGCCGAGCTGTTTCTGGTTCCCCCCGACGATGATCCGGTCGCGCAGTTTTTCGAGCTGGTCGTGGCGCGCACCGCCGCACTGGCGGGCGAATATATGGTCGCGGGGTTCGTGCATGGCGTGCTCAATACCGACAATATCAACGTCACCGGGGAAAGCTTCGACTATGGTCCATGGCGGTTCGCGCCGACCTTCGATCCCGGTTTTACCGCCGCCTATTTCGACCATGCCGGACTCTATGCCTTCGGCCGCCAGCCCGATGCGATCCTGTGGAATGTCGCGCAGCTGGCGGTATCGCTGCGCATCATCAGCGAGGCGCCGCCGCTGATCGAACGGCTGGAGAAGTTCGAAAACTACTACCGGATGTTCTACGAGCTGCCGCTGCTGCGCCGGCTCGGCCTGCGCACGCCGGGCGGGACGATCGAGCCCGAACTGGGCTGGGCGCTGAAGGGCGCGATCGAGGCGGCGCTGATGGCGACCGGCCACTCGATCGACCGCTTCTTCTTCGATGCCTATGGCGGCGTGCTGCCCGACAGCTATGGCGCGGAATGGAACGCGGTACGCGCGGCGCTGGCCGAGTATCAGCCGGTGCCGGCGGAGCGATCCCATGCCTATTTCACGGGAGGCGAACCCTGTTCGATGCTGATCGACGAGGTCGAGGCGATCTGGGCAGCCATCGACCGCAACGACGATTGGGGGCCGTTCCACGCCAAGGTCGCGGCGATCCGCGCGATGGGTGACGCCCTCGATTCCGGCGAGCGCTACTGGTGAGGTGGCATCGCGCAACATTGCTGCTAGAGGAGCATTATCCTCGGGGGCTCTAGACCGAAGAAAGATTGAATGCCGGGAACGGAAATCATTTCGACCGAACCCGCCACCGGCGCCGTGCTGTGGCGGCGGGTAAGCGGCGATGTCGATGCGGAAGTGGCCAAGGCCCGCGCAAGCTGGGCCGAATGGGCCGCGCGCCCGCTTGCCTATCGCATCGAGGCGCTGCGCCGCTTTGCCAATGTAGTGCGGCAAAAGAGCGACGCGTTCACCGACCTGATCGCGCGCGAGACCGGCAAGCCGCTATGGGAAGCGCGGACCGAGGTCGAGACGGTGATCGCCAAGGTCGATATCTCGATCAGCGCCTTTTCCGAGCGCACGGGCCAGCGGCGGATCGACGCGGCGATGAACACGCGGCTCGCGCTGCGGCACAAGCCGCATGGCGTGCTGGCGGTGCTGGGGCCGTACAATTTCCCGGCGCATCTGCCCAATGGGCACATCGTCCCGGCGCTGCTCGCGGGCAATGCGGTGGTGTTCAAGCCATCGGAAAAGACCCCGGCGACCGGCGCGTTTCTGGTCGAATGCTTCCATGCGGCAGGCGTGCCGGAGGGGTGCATCCGGTTGCTGATCGGCGGGCCGGACGAGGGCAAGGCGCTGGCGAGCCATGACGGGATCGACGGGCTGTTGTTCACCGGCTCGGCGCGCACCGGCATTGCTTTGAACCGCGCGTTCGCGTCCAAGCCGGAGAAGATTCTGGCGCTCGAGATGGGCGGGAACAACCCGATCCTCGTCTGGGATACCCCCGACCTCTATTCCGCCGCGGTGCTGGTGGTGCAGTCGGCCTTCACCAGCGCGGGGCAGCGCTGCACCGCTGCCCGGCGTCTGATCGTCGACGAGAAACTGTTCGAGCCGCTGGTGGGCGAGGTCAACAAGCTGATCGGCCGCCTGATTATCGGCGAGCCACATGCCGACCCGGCGCCGTTCATGGGGCCGGTGATCGACAACGACACCGCCGATTTGCTGACCGAGAGCTTCCTTGAGCTGACCTTCATGGGCGGCAAGCCGTTGCGCCATATGGAGCGGCCGATTCCGGGGCGTCCGTTCGTCACGCCGGCGATGATCGACATGACCGAGGCGAAGGAAAAGCCCGATGTCGAGCTGTTCGGCCCGATCCTGCAGGTGATCCGGGCAAAAACGTTCGAAGAGGCGATCGCTGAGGCGAACAATACGCGGTACGGGCTGTCGGCATCGCTGGTGAGCCAGAATCCCAAGCTGTACGACCAGTTCTGGGCGAATATCCGCGCCGGCATCGTCAACTGGAACAAGCCGACCAACGGGGCGAGTTCCTCCGCACCGTTCGGCGGCATCGGCTGGTCCGGCAATCACCGCCCGAGCGCCTTTTACGCCGCGGATTATTGCGCCTATCCGGTTGTATCGTCGGAATCGGAACAGGCACGCGTGTCGATCGGGATCGGGTTACGCGAGAGCTGAAAACCCGCTGTCGGTAGCGGCGGCATAGATTCGCTAGCCCATCCCCAAGCATCGCTCGGTTGCCGCTGACGGCGCATCGGCCCATCTGCCAGTCATGGTTTCCCTGCTCGATCCCCAAGCGCGTGGCCGCGTGATTCTGGTCGGTGCCGGCCCCGGCGATCCGGGCCTGCTGACCGTCCGCGCGGTCGAGGCGCTGAAGACCGCCGATGTGCTCGTCCATGACGGACTGGTCGATCCGCGCGTGCTCGATCTCGCGCCCCAGGCGCACCGCATCTGCGTCGCGAAGAAGCGGTCGAAGCACACCGTGCCGCAGGAGGGGATCAACGCCCTGATCATCGCGCATGTCAAGACCGGCGCGATCGTCGTGCGGCTGAAGGGTGGCGATCCGTTCATCTTTGGCCGGGGCGGCGAAGAGGTGGAGGCGGTGCGCGCCGCCGGCCTGCCGGTCGAAGTGATTCCCGGCGTCAGTTCGGCGCTGGGCGCTGCGGCCGAGGCGATGCTGCCGCTGACGCATCGCGACTGGTCGAGCGCGGTCAGCTTCGTCGCGGGCCAGTGCAAGGGGCTGAAGGATCAGGACTGGTCGGGGCTTGCCGGCAAGGGCCGTACGCTCGTCATCTATATGGGCGTCGCGACCTGCCCGGACATTGCCGAGAAGCTGATGGCGGACGGCGTCGCGCCGGAAATGCCGGTCGCAGTGCTCGAACGCGCGACGCTGCCGGGCAGCCGCGCGCTGCGCACATTGCTCGCCGATCTCGGCCCGATGGTCGCGCGCGAAAAGGTGCAGAGCCCGGCGATCATCGTCGTCGGCGAAGTGGTCGCGATCTCGGACGCGCAGGACCGGCTCGCCAACTGGGCGCGCAAGGCCGAACTGATCCACGGAGACGAAGCGTGAAGATCCTGACCGGAAACGACCTCGCCACCGGCGACGTCACCTGGTGGACCGGCAATGGCTGGTCGCGCCATGTCGAGGACGCGGTCGATGTCGGCGAGTCCGGTGAGGCGATCGCGCAGGAGGAAGAAGGCGCGCGCCGCGTCAACGGCCCCTATGTGATCGACGCGACGCAAACGCCCGAGGGACCGCGCCCCGCGCATATCAAGGACCGCATCCGCGCGCTCGGCCCTACCGTGCGCCCGGACCTGACGCTCAAACCCGCCGATCCCAACGCCGGCAGCTGGGTGATCTGACATGTACAAATATGACGAATATGACCACTCGATCGTCGCATCGCGCGTCGAGGAGTTTCGCGATCAGGTGCAGCGCCGCCTGGCGGGACAGATCACCGAAGACCAGTTCAAACCGCTGCGGTTGATGAACGGCCTGTATCTCCAGCTGCACGCATACATGCTCCGCGTCGCGGTGCCCTATGGCACGCTGGACAGTCGCCAGATGCGAATGCTCGCCCATATCGCGCGCAAGTATGATCGCGATTACGGCCATTTCACCACGCGCCAGAACATCCAATATAACTGGATCAAGCTGGAGGACGCGCCCGACATCCTCGCCGAGCTGGCGACGGTCGAGATGCATGCGATCCAGACCAGCGGCAATTGCATCCGCAATATCAGCAGCGACCAATGGGCGGGCGCTGCCGCCGACGAGCTGACCGATCCGCGTCCCTGGGCCGAGTTGCTGCGCCAGTGGAGCACCTTCCATCCCGAATTCAGCTACCTGCCGCGCAAGTTCAAGATCGCGGTGATCGCGGCGGACGAGGATCGCGCGGCGATGCGGCTGCACGATATCGGCATCCAGATCGTCGAACAGGACGGCGTGCATGGCGCGGCGGTCTATGTCGGCGGCGGCATGGGGCGCACCCCGATGATCGCCCCGCTGATCAAGGACTTCGTGCCGCTCGAAGACCTGCTGAGCTATAT
>JBHYGP010000131.1:0-5226 GCA_051858935.1 Sphingomonas sp. | reverse complement strand
GTGCGGGGCGAAGGCGGCGATCTCGTCGGCTTCCTCCGCCGGAATATCGACGATGATCGCGCCGTCTACGCCCGCGTCCGCTGCGCGTTGCGCGAAGGCTTCGGGCGTCGGGCGGGTCATGGTGTTGGCATAGCCCATCAGCACCAGCGGGGTTTCCGGGTGACGCTGGCGGAAGGCGGCGGCGATGGCGAGCACATCGGCGGTGCGCGTGCCGGCGGCGAGGCTGCGCAGGTTCGCCGCCTGAATCGCCGGGCCATCGGCCATCGGATCGGTAAACGGCATGCCGAGTTCGATCGTCGAGGATCGCAGCGGTCTCGCCGTCACCCGCTGTGACGAAGGTGACCAGGGCGGCGCGGTGGTCGCGCGCGGCGGCGGCGAAGGTAGTGGCCAATCTGCTCATTGTTGGTCACCCCGGACTTGTTCCGGGGTCCACTGTGCCGCACGCGCGGCGCAAGAGGTTCGGGCCGATGCGTCTGACGCGCGGTGGATCCCGGCACAAGACCGGGATGACGAGGTGGGGGTGCTCATAAGCCTCTGTTTCGAGCGCGACGAAGCGCGATTTGGTCGATCACGATTGCGAATGCTCCGATCGCACAAGCGAAAGGTAGCCAAAATTTCCACTCCGATGCTTTGCCATCGCTGAAGTAGCTTAAAACGTCCGATAGTAGATAGACGCTGATCAACACTAGGACGAACTTCAAAGTGCGACGTATCGAATGGCGGGTATCAGTCGGCTCTTCGTACTTCGTCATCAGCCATAGTAGATACGCGCCCAACGCGATCACTATGGGCGCGAAGACGAGCGCGTCCATCATATCTCGACCCCCAGCGCCTCGGCGACGGTGAAGATGTCCTTGTCGCCGCGACCGCAGAGGTTGGCGAGGATCACCTGATCTCGGCGCATTTCCGGTGCCTTGACCGCGACCGCCGCGATGGCGTGCGAAGGCTCCAGCGCGGGGATGATGCCTTCGGTGCGGCAGAGCAGCTGGAAGGCGTCGAGCGCTTCGGTGTCGGTCACGCTGGTATAGGTGACGCGGCCGATGTCCTTGAGCCAGGCATGTTCGGGGCCGATGCCGGGATAGTCGAGGCCGGCGCTGATCGAATGCGCTTCGGTGATCTGGCCGTCCTCGTCCTGCAGCAGATAGGTCTTGTTGCCGTGGAGGATGCCGGGTTCGCCACCCGCGAGGCTGGCGGCGTGCTTCTTGTCCAGTCCTTCGCCCGCCGCTTCGACGCCGAGCATCGCGACATCGGCGTCGTCGAGGAACGGGTGGAACAGGCCGATCGCGTTGCTGCCCCCGCCGATCGCGGCGACGAGCAGGTCGGGGAGGCGGCCGGTGCGGGCGAGCATCTGCGCGCGCGCTTCCTTGCCGATCACGCTCTGAAAGTCGCGGACCAGCTCAGGGTAGGGGTGCGGGCCGGCGGCGGTGCCGATGATGTAGAAAGTGTCATGGACGTTCGCGACCCAGTCGCGCAGCGCCTCGTTCATCGCGTCCTTGAGCGTGCCCGCGCCGCTGGTGACCGGGCGGACTTCGGCGCCGAGCAGCTTCATGCGGAACACATTGGGCTGCTGCCGCGACACGTCCTTGCCGCCCATGAAGATGGTGCAGGGCAGGCCGAAGCGCGCGCAGACGGTGGCGGTGGCGACGCCGTGCTGGCCGGCGCCGGTCTCGGCGATGATCCGCGTCTTGCCCATGCGGATCGCGAGCAGGATCTGGCCGATGCAATTGTTGATCTTGTGCGCGCCGGTGTGGTTGAGCTCGTCGCGTTTGAACCAGATTTCGGCGCCCATGCCGTCGGGCGCGTTTTCGCGCAGCGCGTCGGTCAGCCGCTCGGCGTAATAGAGCGGGCTGGGGCGGCCGACATAATGTTCGAGCAGGTCGTCGAACTGCGCCTTGAATGCGGGGTCGGCTTTCGCCGCCTTATACTCGCGCTCAAGGTCGAGGACGAGCGGCATCAGCGTTTCGGCGACATAGCGCCCGCCAAACTGGCCGAAATGGCCGCGGTCATCGGGCTGGGCGCGGAAGGAGTTGGGTGCGGTCATGATGAGGCGCGTTTAGGCGGGGATTGCCGCGACGCCAAGCGGTGTTCGCGGAAGGAATTCTTGGCTTGGCTATCCTCCCCCGCCAGGGGGAGGTGGCAGGCGCAGCCTGACGGAGGGGGAGGAAGGGGCAGCGCCTGAGCCGCGAGGACGTTGCCGTCCTCCCCCTCCGTCGCCTTCGGCGCCACCTCCCCCTGGCGGGGGAGGATCAGCTGGGACTCAGCTCCACGCCGCCTTCACCGCTGGGCTGGCCGTGCTCATGTCGAGGCTGGTCGCGTGACGGGCCTTAAGCTCCGCCATTACCCGGCCCATGTCCTTCATGCCGGTGGCGCCGAGGTCGGCCTTGATCGCCTCGATCGCGGCGGCGGTTTCTTCCGCGCTCATCTGGGCGGGGAGGAAGCTTTCGATCACCGCGACTTCGGCCTTTTCCTTGTCGGCGAGTTCCTGGCGGCCGCCCTTTTCGAACATCTCGATCGATTCGCGGCGCTGTTTGACCATCTTTTGAAGGACTTCGACCACCAAGGCGTCGTCGTCGGCGACGGGGGCTTGCGTGCGCGCTTCGATGTCGCGGTTCTTGATCGCGCTCTGGATCAGGCGGATGGCGGCGGTGCCTTCCTTGTCGCCGCCCTTCATCGCGGTGATCAGGGCTGCCTTGATGTCGTCGCGGATCATATTGTCTCTACCCACAGGTGAATCGGAATTATCCGCCATTAGACCGCACGGACGGTTGACGCGAGGGGGGTAGGGGTCTAGCGGGCAGCGCTTAGCGACATCGCCGGAAAAACTGACAGGAGCGACCTTCTCTGATGGCCGAAGCCACGCCTATTATCGTGCCTGAAGGAGCTACAGGCGTTCTGGTTCTCGCCAGCGGCGAGGTCATCTGGGGCCGTGGATTCGGGGCCGAGGGCGCGGCGGCGGGCGAGGTCTGCTTCCACACCGCGATGACCGGATATCAGGAGATCATGACCGACCCGTCGTTCGCGGGCCAGATGATCTGCTTCACCTTCCCCCATATCGGCAATGTCGGCGCGAACCCCGATGACGTGGAGGCGGACAATCCGCACGCGCTCGGCATGATCGTGCGCGAGGATGTGACCGCGCCGTCGAATTTCCGCAGCGTCGAGCGGCTGGATGACTGGATGCGCAAGCATAACCGCATCGGCCTGTCGGGCATCGACACCCGCGCGCTGACGCGGCGCATTCGCGGTGCGGGGGCACCGAACGGGGTGATCGCGCACTCGGCGGACGGCATTTTCGACATTCCCGCGCTGGTCGAACAGGCCAAGGCCTGGCCGGGGCTGGAGGGCATGGACCTGGCCATCACCGTGACCACCGAGACGCATTTCGGGTGGGAAGGCGGCGTGTGGCGGCTGGGCTTTGGTTATGGCGACGACCTGTCCCCCTCCCGCTTGCGGGAGGGGCTAGGGGAGGGCCTGTCCTCCTCGACGTCGCCTGAGACAGGCCCTCCCCCGACCCCTCCCGCAAGCGGGAGGGGAGAAGAAGAGCGGCCGCATGTCGTGGCGATCGATTATGGATCGAAGCACAATATCTTCCGCAATCTGGTGAAGGCCGGGGCGAAGGTGACGGTGCTGCCCGCGACCGCGACCGCCGAACAGGTGTTGAGCTTCAACCCGGACGGGATCTTCCTGTCGAACGGCCCGGGCGATCCGGCCGCGACCGGCGAATATGTGGTTCCGGTGATCCGCGAGCTGCTGGCGACCAAAAAGCCGCTGTTCGGCATCTGCCTTGGCCATCAGCTGCTGGCGCTGGCGGTGGGTGCGCAGACGACCAAGATGTTCCAGGGGCATCGCGGCGCGAACCATCCGGTCAAGCGGCTGAGCGACGGGACGGTCGAGATCACGTCGATGAACCACGGCTTTGCGGTCGAGAGCGCGACGCTGCCCGAAGGTGTGGTCGAGACGCATGTGTCGCTGTTCGACGGCAGCAATTGCGGGATCGAGATCGACGGCGGCCGGGCGTTTTCGGTGCAGTACCACCCCGAGGCTTCGCCGGGGCCGCAGGATAGTTTCTATCTGTTCGAGCGGTTTGTGGGGATGTTGGGGAAGGGTCTGTGATAGACGCTGCGCCACCACCGATCGTAGCGCCGGCTCCAATTCCATCGCGCAATGTGATGGTATGGGGCGATGGTGCTGCGATGAATTCCATGCGCAAGAATTTTGAGCGCAAGGGCTGGCGTTGGGTAACAATGGTGCTCGGAGAGCAAACTCCCGCGCTGGTGCTAGTCCCGCCGTCTGACTTGTCTGAGGCTGAAATAGCGCAGCTCATCAATGACGTGAATGCTGGGAAGTTCGGCAAGCTGAACGCTGGCTTTGCCCAGTTGGATCTTCCTGCGACTTGATCGGATCAAAAATATCAAATGCCTAAACGCACCGACATCTCCTCCATCCTCGTCATCGGCGCTGGTCCCATTGTGATCGGTCAGGCGTGCGAGTTCGATTATTCGGGCACGCAGGCGATCAAGGCGCTCAAGGAAGAGGGCTATCGCATCGTCCTGGTCAATTCGAACCCGGCGACGATCATGACCGATCCCGAGCTGGCCGACGCGACCTATGTCGAGCCGATCACGCCCGCGGTGGTCGCCAAGATCATCGAGAAGGAGCGGCCCGACGCGGTGCTGCCGACGATGGGCGGGCAGACGGCGCTGAATACCGCACTGGCGCTGGCGAATGACGGCACGCTGGAGAAGTTCGGCTGCATCATGATCGGCGCGGATGCCGAGGCGATCGACAAGGCCGAGGACCGGCTGAAGTTCAAGGATGCGATGACCAAGATCGGGCTGGAATCGGCCCGTTCGGCGATCGCGCACAGTGAGGCGGAGGCGCTGAGTGCGCTCGACTATGTCGGGCTGCCCGCGATCATCAGGCCGAGCTTCACCATGGGCGGGTCGGGCGGCGGTATCGCCTATAACCGCGAGGAGTTTATCGGCATCGTCCGCTCGGGCCTCGACCTGTCGCCGACGACCGAAGTGCTGATCGAGGAGTCGCTGCTCGGTTGGAAGGAATATGAGATGGAGGTCGTGCGGGATCGCAACGACAACTGCATCATCATCTGTTCGATCGAGAATGTCGATGCGATGGGCACCCACACGGGCGATTCGATCACGGTCGCGCCCGCGCTGACGCTGACCGACAAGGAATATCAGATCATGCGCAACGCGAGCATCGCGG
>JBHYGP010000130.1:0-5228 GCA_051858935.1 Sphingomonas sp. | reverse complement strand
GCCGTCGTGCTGCCCGACCGGATCCACTGGCTGATCACTACCGCCAACTACCAGAAGTCGGTGGTCGTGCCGGTCGATATGGTCGCGATGCGCAAGGATATCGGCCTGTACCGCCAGGCGATCAGTGACAAGGCGGTGTTCATCACCGATCCCGCCTCGACGCTGTACAAATCGGTGTTCGAACCGGTGGACAAGGCGTTGCGCGCGGCGGGGATCAGGCAGGTGATGCTCTCGCTCGACGATGCGCTGCGCTATTTGCCGATGGCGGCGTTGCACGACGGCAAGGACTGGCTGGCGACGCGCTATGCGTTCAGCGCATTCCGCTCGATCGACGAAGTCCAGACAGGACCTTCCGACGCCAAGGAATGGCGGGTCGCGGCGCTTGGGGCGAGCCAGGGCGGGGCCGGGCTGAGCCCGCTGCCGGCGGTCCCGGCGGAACTGTCGGGAATCGTCCGGGGTGAGGGGGCGACAACCGGGGTGCTGCCCGGTGTCGTCAAGCTCGACGATGCGTTCGATCGCGCCGCACTCGGCACCGCGATGGCGGGTGGTTATCGCGTGATCCATATCGCCTCGCACTTCGCGCTCGATCCGGCGAGTGCAGACAAGTCGTTCCTGCTGCTCGGCACGGGCAAGGAACTGCCGCTGACCGAGTTCATCAAGGACGGCAGCTTTACCGCGATCGACGTCGACCTGCTCGCGTTGTCGGCGTGCCAGACCGGGGTGCCGGGGGGCAATCAGAACGGGTCGGAAGTGGACGCCAGCCTTGCTGAACTGGCGCAAAAGGCCGGGGCGTCGGCGGTTCTCGCTTCGCTCTGGTCTGTGGCCGACGAGTCGACGGCGGTTCTGATGCAACGTTTCTACGCGATCCATGCCAAGGGCGGGACGTCGAAGGCCGAAGCGCTGCGACAGGCCCAGATCGCGCTGATGACCGCACAAGGCGGCGCCGGCGGCGATCGCGGTGCCGGCCGTGCTGCCCCGGACGCGCCCAAGGGACCGGCGGTCACCGGCTATGCGCACCCATTCTACTGGGCACCCTTCGTGCTGCTCGGGAATTGGCAGTAGCGCGGAGCCTCACGCCGCCTTGCGACGCTCCGCCATCTCCTCATTGAGCATCTCGGCGAGCAGGAAGGCCAGCTCCAGACTCTGGCCCGCGTTGAGGCGCGGGTCGCAATGGGTGTGGTAGCGATCCGCAAGGTCGTGCTCGCCGATGTCGATCATGCCGCCGGTGCATTCGGTGACATTCTGCCCGGTCATCTCGGCATGAATGCCACCGGCATAGGTCCCCTCGGCGCGGTGGACGGCGAAGAAGCCGCGCACTTCGGCGAGGATGCGCTCGAACGGGCGGGTCTTGTAGCCGTTCGCGGCCTTGATGACGTTGCCGTGCATCGGGTCGCAACTCCACACCACCGGATGCCCCTCGCGCTTCACCGCGCGGACAAGTTTGGGTAGGCCATCCTCGATCTTGTCATGGCCATAGCGGGTGATCAGCGTCATTCGGCCCGGGGTGCGCGTCGGGTTGAGCGTGTCGAGCATGCGTAGCAGCGCGTCGGGCTCAAGGCTCGGCCCGCACTTCATCCCGATCGGGTTGCCGATACCGCGCAGGAATTCGACATGCGCCGACCCGTCGAAGCGGGTGCGGTCGCCGATCCACAGGAAGTGCGCGCTGGTGTCGTACCAGTCGCCGGTCAGGCTGTCCTGCCGGGTCAGCGCCTGCTCATAGGGGAGCAGCAGCGCTTCGTGGCTGGTGTAGAAATCGGTGCGCTTGAGCTGGGGCACAGTCTCGGGATTGATCCCGCATGCCTCCATGAAGTCCAGCGCCTCGCCGATCCGGTCGGCGACATTGGCGAACTTGTCCGCCCAAGGGCTGCGGCCCATGAAGTCGAGCGTCCATTTGTGCACCTGATGCAGATTGGCGTAACCGCCGCTGGCGAAGGCGCGCAGCAGGTTCAGCGTCGCCGCCGACTGGGTATAGCCGCGGATCATTCGCTGCGGATCGGGGATGCGCGCTTCCGGGGTGAAGGCGATGTCGTTGACGTTGTCGCCGCGATAGCTGGGCAGTTCGACGCCATCGATCGTCTCGGTATCCGACGAACGCGGCTTCGCGAACTGTCCGGCCATGCGTCCCAGCTTCACCGTCGGCAGCTTCGAGGCAAAGGTCAACACCACCGCCATCTGAAGGATCACGCGGAACGTGTCGCGGATGTTGTTCGGGTGGAATTCGGCGAAGCTCTCGGCGCAGTCGCCGCCCTGCAACAGGAACGCCTCGCCACGCGACACGCGGGCGAGTTCTTGAGTCAGCGCGCGTGCCTCGCCCGCGAAGACCAGCGGGGGAAAGCTGGATAGTGTATCCGTCGCGGCAGTCAGCGCATCATTGTCGGGGTAAACTGGAAGCTGGCGCGCTTCGGCCTTGGTCCAGCTGTCAGGGGTCCAGTCCATCGCCTGCTCCAGATTGCGGACATGGACGTACCAGTCCTGATGATGTGCGATCCCGTTCGCTGCGATCTGATTGAGAACGGCGGGGGAGGCACGTTTGCCGTCCTCTTCCCAGCCCTGCACCGTCGATCCGGGCGTGTCGAACCACGCGCCGAACGCGGCCCGGGACATGGAGCGTTCTTCGCGGAAGCGGCGAATTTTGGAACCGGCAAGCGTTGTCATGCGCGGTCCTTACCCCGCGCGGGTAAATGATGGCAAGTGCAAACTTCACCCCAGCGGGGTAAGTGCGCATCCGGTGGCGCGCGTGGTTCAGCCGCGCTTCATCTGCGCGCGTGTGATAGAGACTTCGGACCTGTGGAGACCTGTATGATCCGTCCCTTCCTGATAGCGATGCTGGCCGCTTCCCCCGCGCTGGCGCAGGATGGGGCCGAACCAGCCGATGCAGGCGCGCCGCCGCAAAAGGTTCGCAGCGTGCTTCTCTATGGCGACGACACCTGCCCCAAGGCGGAAAGCGCCGATGAGGTGGTGATCTGCTCGCGCCCAGGTGACTCCCCATTTCGCATTCCCAAGACGCTGCGCAAGACCGAGCCGGGGCCTGGGGGCACCAGCTGGGTGCGGCGTGCCGAACTGGTCGATGAGGTCAATCGGGCGGTACTTCCGGGCAGCTGCAACCCGATCGGCAGCTATGGCCAGAGCGGCTGCACGATTCGGATGCTTCAGCAGTGGAAGGCCGAGCAGCGGGCCAAGAAGGCCGAAGAGACTGCGATACCCGGCGGCGACGACTAAGCCCTACTGGCCAAAACCGGATTCACCCGCGCGGGTAACTGCTTCGCGCGCGGCAGCAAACAATGCGCCGGCCTTCGCTTCGCACTCGCGTTGTTCATAGGCCGGGTCACTGTCGGCGACGATTCCGGCGCCCGCAGTGACATGCATCGTCCCGTCCTTCACGATCGCAGTGCGCAGGACGATGCAGCTGTCCATCGACCCGTCGGGGGAGAAGTAGCCTACGCCGCCGGCATAGGGGCCGCGCTGGTCACGCTCCAGTTCGGCGATGATCTCGCATGCGCGGACCTTTGGCGCGCCGCTGACGGTGCCGGCGGGGAATCCGGCGAACAGCGCGTCGAGCGCATCGGCGTCGGGACGCAGCTTGCCCACGACGTTCGACACGATGTGCATGACATGGCTGTAGAATTCGACGGTGTAGCTGTCGGTGACCTTGACCGACCCGGCTTCAGCGACCCGGCCGACATCGTTGCGGCCGAGATCGAGCAGCATCAGATGCTCCGCGCGCTCCTTGGCGTCGGCGAGCAGGCTGTCGCGATTGTCGGCGTCCTCGGCGGCATCCTTGCCACGCGGGCGCGTGCCGGCGATCGGGCGGATCGTCACTTCGTCGTCGCGGACACGGACGAGGATTTCGGGACTCGAACCGGTTAGTGCAAAACCGGGCAGGTCAAGGAAATAGAGGAAGGGCGAGGGGTTCACCCGGCGCAGCGCGCGATACAGTTCGATCGGTGGCAGCGCGAAGGGCGCGGTGAAGCGCTGGGCGAGCACGACCTGAAAGATGTCGCCGGCGGTGATGTACTCCTTCGCGCGGGTGACCATCGCAGCATAGTCAGCGGCGGGGACCACCGGCTGAGGCGCGACATCGCTGAGGTCGGCGACGGCGCGCGGCGGGAGCGGGGCGGCGGCGAGGCGCGCGGCGGTCGCCTCGATCCGTTCGGCGGCATTCTCGATCAGCTGATCGGGATCGCGTCCCGGCCAGACCGGGGCCACAAGGAACAGCGAATCCGCGAGCCGGTCGAAAATCAGGATCACGGTCGGTCGCACGAAGATCATGTCGGGGAGGTTCAACGCGTCGTTCGCGGCGCGGGGCAGGGTTTCGACCAACCCGATCGTCTCATAGCCGAAATAGCCGACGAGGCAGGCGAGGGCGCGGGGCAGCTCGGCGGGAACGTCCATCCGGCAGGACTGGACGAGGTCGCGCAACGCGGCGAGCGTCGGCTGTCCGGCAGCGTTGAATGCGTCCCGGTCGGTCAGCCAGTGCGGATTGACCTCCGCCGCTTCGCCATGGGCCCTGAACACCAGATCGGGGGCCAGGCCGAGCAGGCTGTGGCGGCCGCGCACCGCGCCGCCTTCAACCGACTCCAGCAGGAAATCGCCCCGCCCCGGCTCGATCAGCTTGAGCGCGGCGGCGACCGGGGTGTCGGTATCCGCCAGCTGCCGCCGCCAGATCAGCGCCGGTCGACCAGCGGCAAGCTCTGCGCGGGCGGTGTCGAGCCCCTCAATCCCCCCGCGCATCGCGATCAATTGCCGCCCGTTGCCTGACCGCTCAGCTGCGCCTTGAGCGCGGCGATGGCGGCTTCGTTGCGCTTGACCTTCACCGCCTTGCGCGCTGCGGCGGCGAACTGCTCGACATATTCATCGCCGATCAGCTGGACGAGCTGGCCACGGGTCTGCCCGATCAATGCGGCGTTGCCCTTGGCATTGCCTTCCTCGATATCGTCCAGCTGAACGATCCAGTATCCGCCCTGCTCGGGCGCGGGGATGGTCTTCGCCTTCTTTTCGGCCATGCTGAACATCAGGCGCACCGGCGGAGGCAGCTGATCGCCCATCTGCGACAGCTGACCGCGCGAGGCGTCGAGCGGCTGGATCGCCGGAAGGTTGAGACCGCTTTCCTTCATCGCCTGTGCGATCGGCATTCCCTTGTTGAGCTTGGCGAGGATCGCGTTGGCGGCCTTGCGCGCGCCGTCGAGCTGGCGGCTGCGGACCAGATCCTCAGCGACGGTCGGCCGGAT
>JBHYGP010000129.1:0-5231 GCA_051858935.1 Sphingomonas sp. | reverse complement strand
GCCCTGCGCGGCATCGACCACCAGCAGCGCGCCTTCGCAGGCGGCCAGGCTGCGCGACACTTCATAGGCGAAGTCGACATGGCCCGGCGTGTCCATCAGGTTGAGGACGTAATCGAGCCCGTCCGGCCCCTTCCAGTCGAGGCGCACGGTCTGCGCCTTGATGGTGATGCCGCGTTCCTTTTCGATGTCCATATTGTCGAGCACCTGCTCGGACATCTCACGCGCGGTGAGGCCGCCGGTGCGCTGGATCAGGCGATCGGCCAAAGTCGACTTGCCATGGTCGATATGCGCGATGATCGAAAAGTTGCGGATACGAGAAAGGTCGGTTGCCATAGACCGCGCGCGTTAGCAGGGGGCGACGGGCTTGCGAAGGGGGATCAGTGAGGCTGAGCGGCGATGATGCGGTCGATCTCGGCGATGACGTGGTTGGCCCAGGGGGTCCAGCCTTCGTGACCGCCTTCAATCAACACCGTGCGGGCGGCTTCGGCCTCAATCCGCAATGCTGCCAGATCGGCCGACAGCCCGCCGCGCTCGTGGAGATAGGCAACGGTGAGGTGAAGGCTCAACGACGTCCCAGCCCAGTCGAGCGGTACGCGCTCATGCGTCCGTTCTTCCAACGCTAGACCATAGGCCACTGCCGCCTCCTCCAGCCGCCCAGTCTCGCTCTCCCGCTCGCCAAGCGTTTGAAGCGCATTGCCCAAATTGTTCTGCGTCGCCGCCCAGTGGAGCGGCGCGCGCTCACACGTCAACTCTTCCAGCGCCAGACGATAGGCCGCCACCGCCGCCTCCAGCCGCGCCGTCCCGCTCTCCCGCTCGCCAACCATTCGAAGCGCGTTGCCCAAGTTACTCTGCGTCATCGCCCAATTGAGCTGACCGCGTTCACGGGTCCGAACCTCCAGCGCCAGACGATAGGCCACCACCGCCTCCTCCAGACGCGCCGTCCCGGGCTCCAGTTCGCCAAGCGTTTGAAGCGCAATGCCCAGATTATTCTGCGTCGCCGCCCAGTCGAGCGGAACGCGCTCGCGGGTCCGCTCCTCCAGCGCCAGGCGATAGGCGACCACGGCCTCCTCCAGCCGCGCCGTCCCACTCTCGCGCGCGCCAAGTGTTGCAAGCGCAATGCCCAGATTATTCTGCGTCATCGCCCAGTCGAGCGGAACGCGCTCACGGGTCCACTCTTCTAGCGTCAAACGATAGGCTATTACAGCCTCCTCAAGCCGCGCCGTCCCGCTCTTCCGCTCGCCAAGCGTTTGAAGAGCGACACCCAGATTGTTCTGCGTGGTCGCCCAGTTGAGCGGAACAATCTCACGGGTCCGCACCGCCAGCGCCAGGCGATAGGCCACCACCGCTTCCTCCAATCGCCCCGTGCCGCTCTCCCGCGCGCCAAGCATTCGAAGCGCAATGCCCAGATTATTCTGCGTCGCCGCCCAGTTGAGCGGCACGCGCCTGCGGGTCCACTCCTCCAGCGCCACACGATAGGCCACCACCGCCTCCTCCAGCCGCGCTGTCCCGCTCTCTCGCTCGCCAAGCGTTGCAAGCGCATTGCCCAGACTATTCTGGGTCGACGCCCACCTGCTTGGGTTATCTGCCCGGGAGCAAAGTTCGGCGATATCCTGCCACCGCCGGACTGCCTCTGGCAGCAGCCACGGATCGCCGAAGCGTTCACCCCATTCCAGCTGCGTTTCCGCAGCCCGCCACAGCCGCGCCAGCCGCTCCTCGGCAGCCTGTGCCGGCAGAATCGCCGCCGCTTCGTCGAAGAATCGCATTGCCGCCGCATAGTCGCCCGCCACGCGCGCATTCTCGCCGCGCAGCGCAATACGAGCGGATTTGGCGATCAGCAGGGGGGCGATTTTCTCGTCCAGCGCCTCGACGGCTTCGGCCAGCAGCGCGTCCGCGGTTGCGAAATCGCCGCGATCGGTCGCCGCCTTTGCATCCGCTAGCAGCGCGGCGTCGCGATTGCCCTCGGCCTCCAGTTCCTCGATCCGCGCGCGATACTCGCGCCACTGGTCGATCTTGGTGAGCAGATAGGATTGCAGCCCCTCTAGATCGTCCGCCCTATGATCTTCGGCATAGCCCCGCGCCAGCGCGCGCAGCAGTTCGATCGACGCCTGTTCACCCTTCCCCTGATTGGCGAGGATCTGGTTGAGCAGCGCCGTATGCACATCCTGCGTCGTCGCCACTGAATCGAAGCGGTCATGCATCTCGGCCCGGAAACTCCGGAGGTCGCGCTCCAACCCCGCCAGCGCCTCCGCCTGCGCCGCCGCAAAGGCGATCACCTTATTCAGCCGTTCGAAGGTCAGAATGCGGAAGACCGCATCGTCATCCTTCACCGCCTGCGAGAAGAACAGCTGGAACGTCGCCGCCCAGCCGCGCTTGCCCGCATGACCGGTGCGGAACACCGCGCGCAGCCCGTCGGTCAGCGGTTCGCCCATCACGGCCTCGATCCGGGCGATCACCATTTCGACCACGACCGCGTCGGGATCGGCATCCGCGCGATAGATCTCGCCGATTAGCCGCTCCAGTTCGGCCTGAGGAAAATTCCCGCCGTCGAAGCGGAGTTCGGTCAATGCAGGATCGCGCACTGCCTTCTTCAGCGCCTTTAGCGAGGCATGATCGTCCCAGACGGTCGTCGCCCCCTCGGCCAGGCCCGCCATGACCTGGACCGATTTGAGCCACGCGGCGTGCGTGGCACGCAGTACGTCATGATTCTGTGGCGTCTGGGTTCCCGCCAGCACGCCTGCCAGCTTGCGCCCGCCCACGACCACCGCCGCGTCGGCGCGATTGCCGATCAGCCCCCAGACGCATCCGGCTGCGATCGTTGCCAGCGTAAACGGTTCGGCCAAGACGCCCCTCCTCCACCCGACAGCTAGCGTAGTTACCCAAAGTGTCGAGCACCAGCCGCCAAATCCGCTTGCAACGAGCAGGCCGGACCGCCAGCCTGCGCCGATGCGCACCCTCCTTCTCCTAACCCTCGCCGGTTCCGTCACCGCGCCCGCGCTGGCGAAGGACGTGCCCGTCCATGTCGTCCGCCATTTCGACACGCCGAAGGGCGACAAGGATCCCGACCTGCTGCCGCAGGGGACAGCGCGCGCGGAGGCGCTGGCGCGGTGGTTTCGGGGCAAGCGGCTTTGTGCGATTCTGGTGACGCAGTACAAGCGCACGCGGCAGACCGCCGCCCCGACCGCCGCCGGGCGCAGCATCGCGATCCAGAGCTATGACGCAGCCGACACTGCTAGCGCGGTCGCGCGGGCGAAGGCGTCGGCATGCCCGGTGCTGATCGTCGGGCACAGCAATACCGTTCCCGATATCGTCGAGAAGCTCGGCGGAACCCGTCCCGCCGACCTTTCCCATGAGGATTTTGGCGATGTCTGGACCGTCGCCGACGGCAAAACCGACCGGACCATCGTTACGCCCTGATCCAACTCCGCTTTCGCACGGCACTTTTCCCGATGCACAGCCGTGCCGGATGCGATATGACCCCTGCGGGGGACCGGGGGTTCTCCGTGTCAGAGCATGTCAGTTGAAGGCGACCGGGCGATGCTGCACCGTCGCCACGGCTTTTGGGGCAGAACGCCCCTGAATGGGAGGAATAGTCCATGCGTCTCGTCCGCAATCTGATCGCCGCCACCGCGCTTGCCTCGATGGCTGCCGGACCGATCGCCGCTTCCGCACAAACCGCGACCAGCTCGTCCGGCAGAACCTATAAGGACGGGACGACCAAGGGCGCGTCGTCGGGTCGCCGCGATCAGGAGCGCGGCCAGCGCGAAATCCCGCGCTGCACCAAGAATCTCGGTACCGTTGCGATCGTCGAGCCCGACAATCAATGGTGGCGTGAGCTGAACCTGGGCAGCCCCGAGGCGATTCTGAAGATCTTTGTCCAGCAATCGGGCTGCTTCACCATCGTCAACCGCGGTCGCGCAATGCAGAGCCGCGCGATGGAGCGTGCACTGCAGGAGCAGGGCGAGATGCAGAAGGGGCAGAATATCGGCAAGGGCCAGGTCCGCACCGCCGATTATTTCCTTCAGCCTGACATCGTGTCGTCGAACAAGAGTTCGGGCGGCGGCGGCATCGGCGGTGCCGTAGGCGGCCTGCTCGGGCGCCGCGGTGGCGTGCTCGGCGGGATCGGCGCGATTGCTGGCGGGATCAGCATCAAGAAGAAGGAAGCGAGCGTCACCCTGTCGATGGTCGATGCGCGCACCACCGAGGAAAAGGCGCTGACCGAAGGCTATGCGCGCAAGACCGATGTCGGATTCGGCGGTGGCGCGGCAAGCGGCTGGTGGGGCGGATTCGCTGCGGCCGGCGGCAGCGGCTATCAGAATACCGAGATCGGGCAGGTGATCGTGCTCGCCTATCTCGATGCCTATACCAAGCTGGTCTATGAACTGGGCGGCCTGCCCGACGATGCCGCAGCAGCGGCCCCGCCCGCACGGCGCTGATCGCCAGCCAGATCGTTGAAATCAGGGGCCGGGATTACCCATTCCGGCCCCTTTTTCGTGGCCCGATCTCCGAAGGATCACTTAACGCACCATCAACCACGTCTTTACGCGCTTCGGTATAGACCTGTGGGGCAAAGCGAATCCCCAGGGATGCCGGATGGGCCGGCACAGTTGCTTCGCGGGGGACCATGGGACCTGAAACGGCACGGACAGCAGGATTAGGCGGAGCCTCTGGCACGCTGATCACGCTCGTCGCCGCCGATGGCAGCGCGGCGCACCCCTATCTGTCGCGCCTGACCGCTGGCATCGTGCCGCTGCGCGATCTGGGCGACCTGGCGCATCAGATCTGCCTGCTTCACGCGCGTCACCCCGATCTGTTCGAACAGGCCGCGCTTCAGTCGCGCCAGCCCGCCACCGCCGAATGGCTGGCCGAATCGGTACGCGCCTTTGCCGCCGAGCGCGCCTATCTCGTCCGCGTCGTAGCCGCCGCCGGGCCGATGCCCAGCACGCCGGGCCAGGCCGCGTCGGAAGCCGCAGTGACCGCGCAGCGCCACGCGCTCGACATGCTTGCCCAGTCCGACCGCAATGGCTGTGCCGATGGCACGGCGATCGCCCTCGCGCTCGACTGGCCCGCGATCCGGGCGGTGCTCGATGTGCTCGCCGGTCGCCTTGGCATCGATCCGCCTGACTGCCAGTTGCCACCGGCATTCGAGACCGCGACCGTCATCGATGTGCTCGCCAGCGCGCTGCCGATCGAGCGGGCGATGGTGTTCGGCGCGCAACAGATGCTGGCACAGC
>JBHYGP010000128.1:3095-5242 GCA_051858935.1 Sphingomonas sp. | reverse complement strand
CGAGCCGCTCGGCCGCATCGGGGGCGTCGCGAACCTGAACCTTTGTCACCGCCAGATAGGGATCGATCCTGCACCACGCGGGCAGGGTGGGGGCGTCAGGCATCGAGCCGCGCTCCTTCTGGGTCATAGCTGCACACCGGGGCGATCCGCGCCTCCCGCCACGCGCCGAGGTCCCAGATGCGCACATCCTCCCCGATCCGGTCCTGCCCGCGCGCGACCATCGCCAGCGCGAGCGGTTTGCCGAGCGTCGGCGACGACACGCTCGACGTCACCCAGCCTTGGCCGGGCTGCGGCTCGCGGGTCCCGGCGGGAAGCACATGCGCGCCGATCGGGAGTGGGGCGGGATTGCCGTCGGTCACTGCCAAGCCGACAAAGCTGCGGCGATCGTCGCGCAACCCGTCGGGGCGGTTTGCCGAACGGCGGCCGACGAAATCCATCGGCTTTTTCCGCATGATCTCACCAAAGCCGATATCCTGCGGCAGCGTCGTGCCGTCGGTGTCCGCGCCAAGGTGCAGATAGCCCTTCTCGACCCGCATCGTCATCAGCGCCTCCACGCCGAAAGGGGCGATCCCCTCGGCCGCGCCGGCGATCAGCAGCGCATCCCAAAGGGTGGTCGCATTGCGCCAGGGCACCGCAATCTCGAACGACATTTCGCCGGTAAAGCTGACCCGCGCCACACGGGCGGGGTGTCCCGATATGCGGCCCCGTCGCGCGGCCATATGGGGAAGGGCAGCGCGTGAGAAATCGATGTCGCTGTCCAGCCGCTCCAGCACGGCGCGCGACCGTGGGCCGACGATGTTGGCGACCGCCCAGCACGTCGTGACATCCTCGACCAGCACACGCAGGCTCGTCCATTCGCACTGTAGCCATTCGCGGAACAGTTCGGTGACGGCGGCGGCATGGCCGCTGGTGGTGCCGATCAGGAAATGATCCTCGGCGATCCGCGTCACCACGCCATCGTCGAACACCACGCCATTTTCGGTCAGCAGGATCGCGTAGCGGGAGCGCCCGGACTTCAGCGTGCCGATCCGGTTGACGTACATGCGGTCGAGAAATTCAGCGGCGTCGGGGCCTTTGACCTCGATCTTGCCGAGCGGCGATGCCTCGAACAGGCCCACGCCATTGCGCACCTGCGTCACCTCGCGGTGGACGGCATCTGCTTCGATTTCGCCGGGGCGCAGATAGGCGGCGGGGCGCATCCAGCCGCCATATTCCTCGAACGCCGCGCCCTGCGCCGCGTGCCAGCGATCCATCGCCAAGTAACGGCGCGGGCGCAGGCCGTCGCCGATGCGGTGGCCAGCGAATACGCCGAACGGCACCGGATCATAGGGCGGGCGGAATTTGGTGGTGCCGATCGCCTCGATCGGCTTACCCAGCACCGCGCCGAGGATGCCGATGCCGTTGACGTTGGACGTCTTGCCCTGATCCGACGCCATGCCGAGCGTCGTGTAGCGTTTGAGATGCTCGACCGACCGGAAATTCTCGCGCGCGGCGAGGGCGATGTCGGCTGCGGTCACGTCATTCTGGAAATCGACCCAGGCATCCGCGTCGGGGGCATCGCGCTCCGAGAGCGACCACAAGGCGGGATGGCGGGCTTCGGAGCTGCGCTCCGCCTTTCCATCGCGTGCGGCGGCCAGTGTCGGGGCGATCTGGAACGCGCCCGCCGCGCCGCCGATGCTGCGCTGGGCGCTGGCGCGTTCGGGCACGAAGCTGTGCAGGCCGGGGTCGAGCTTCAGCCGACCGCCGCCCTGCGAATGGAGATGCACCGCCGGGCTCCAGCCGCCGGATATCAGCAACAGGTCGCACGGCAAGGTTGCCGTCCCGCCGATGATGCGCCCGCCCGGGAAGACCCGCCCGACCCGCACCGCGCGGACCGCCTTGCGACCGATCGCCTCAGCCGGTGCGCTGCGCAGGTGAACAGCGATGCCCAGCGCCTCGGCGCGCGCAATCAGCGTCTGCGCGGGGTCGGGGCGGGTGTCGAGGATCGCGGCAACGGTCGCCCCCGCCTCGGCCAGGTCGAACGCAGCGTGCCAGGCGCTGTCATTGGTCGTCGCCACGACAATCTTGCGCCCCGCCACCACGGCGTGGCGATGCAGATAGGCGCGGGCGGCACCCGCCAGCATGACGCCGGGACGGTCATTTCCGCG
>JBHYGP010000128.1:0-3085 GCA_051858935.1 Sphingomonas sp. | reverse complement strand
CGGAACACCAAAGGCCGCTCGATCGCGCCGGTCGCAAAGATCGCCTGCGCCGCGCGCACCCGCCACAGCCGTTGGCGCGGGCCGGTGCGCTCGGCGATCGGAAGGTGATCGGTCAGTCGTTCGTACAGTGCGATCAGGCCATGGTCGTAATGGCCGGTCGCGAGCGTCCGGTTCATCAGCGTCACATTGGGCAACGCAGCAAGCGTGCGGAGCGCTTCGTCGATCCAGACCCGCGCGGGCTTGCCCTCGACGCTCTCGTTCGTCCCTGCCAGCCGCCCGCCCCAATGCGCGCTGCCCGTCACCAGCAGCACCGACTGGCCAGATGCGGCGGCGTGCTGTGCTGCTGCGAGACCCGCGATGCCGCCGCCGACAATCAGCACATCGGTGTGCGCCGTAGCCTGCGCATAGCTGTCGGGATCGGGAAGCTCGGGCGATGCGCCGAGGCCCGCAGCCTTGCGGATCAGCGGTTCGAACAGCTGCCAGCTCGGCCACACGAAGGTCTTGTAATAGAAGGCTGCCGGGATGAAGCGCTTGAACGCGCCGTTGACCGCCATCAGGTCGAAACGCAGGCTGGGCCAGGCGTTGACCGGGGCGGCGGCGAGCCTGTCGTACAACTCGACATAGGGCGCCTTGAGGTTCGGGCTGGCCTGTGCGCCGCGTTCGAGCTGAACGATGAAATTGGGTTCGTCGAGCCCGGCGGCGATCAAGCCGCGCGGGCGGTGATATTTGAAGCTGCGCCCGATCATGCGCGTGCCCGACGCCAGCAATGCCGACGCGAGCGTGTCGCCCGAATAGCCGCTGTAAGTCCGGCCTTCCCATTGAAAGGTCAGCGGGCGGGTGCGGTCGATCGCGCCGCCCTCGGCCAGACGATAGCCGCTCATCGCTGCCCCTCCGGCGCGGGGCGGGGGTCGGTGATGCCGTATACGGCGGTGATGCGATGCGTCGCGGTGTCGCGCGCGACGTTGAACCACAGGCCGCAGCCAAAGCGATGGTGCCAGCGCTCAAAGCTCGCCCCCTGCGCATTGTCGCGATGGAACAGATAGTCGGCCCAGTCCGCATCGTGGGTCGCCTGCGGGTCGGGCGGGCGCACGATCGGGCTTTCGCCGCCGCAGCGAAATTCCGGTTCCGCGCGCGGGCCGCACCAGGGACAGTCGATCAGCAGCATGGGACCCTCAATGCGCGATGCCGGAGGCGGCGGATTCGTCGATCAGCGCGCCAGTGCGAAAGCGATCGAGTGCGAAGGGCGCGGCGAGCGGATGCGCCGCGCCGGTCGCCATGTGATGCGCGAGGCAGTATCCGCCGCCGGGGATCGCCTTGAACCCGCCGGTGCCCCAGCCGCAGTTGAGGTACAGCCCCTTCACCGGGCTTTCGCCGAGGATCGGGGTCGAATCCGGCGTGACATCGACGATGCCGGCCCATTGCCGCAGCAATCGGACGCGGGAAAACTGGGGGAACAGGTCGATCAGCCCAGCAGCGGTATGTTCCAGCACCGGCAAGCTGCCGCGCTGGGCGTAGGACGGGAACAGGTCGAGCGCGCTGCCGATCACCAACTCGCCCTTGTCCGACTGGCTGAGATAGGTGCCGGTCGATGGTGCGAGGACCACTGTGTCGAGCACCGGCTTCAACGGCTCCGACACGAATGCCTGAAGCGCGTAGGAAACGATTGGGAGGCGGAACCCGGCGCGCTGTGCCATCACGCTGCTATGCCCGGCCACCGCCATGCCGACGCAATCGGTGGCGATGTCACCGCGACTGGTGCGCAGGCCGGTGATCCGGCCGTTGCATTGGTCGAAGCCGGTCACCTCGCAATTCTGGATGATATCGACCCCCAGCGCATCGGCGGCGCGGGCATAGCCCCAGGCGACGGCGTCGTGGCGCGCGGTGCCGCCGCGCGGCTGGAACAGCCCGGCGACGATCGGAAAGCGCGGGGAGGGGTTCAGACCGGGGATGCGGCGCTGAACTTCTTCGCCCGAATGAAACTCGGCATCGACGCCGTTCAGCCGCATCGCGTTGACCGACCGGCGCAGCATCTCGACGCCATGCCGGTCATGGGCAAAGCTCCACATGCCGCGCTGCGAGAACATGATATTGTAGTTGAGTGCGCGCGACAGCCCTTCGTACAGGGTCAGCGAGAAGTCGTAGAAGCGCGCGCTTTCCGGGAAGAAATAGTTCGACCGGATCACCGTGGTGTTGCGCCCGGTATTGCCGCCGCCGATCCATCCCCGCTCGATTACCGCGACATCGCGAATGCCGTGACGCGCGGCGAGATAATAGGCGGTCGCGAGGCCATGCCCACCGCCGCCGATGATCACGGCCTGATAGCGTTTGCGCGGCTCGGCATCGCGCCAGGCGGGCGTCCAGTTGCGTTGCCCGGAAAGACCCGCGCGCAGGAGTGACCACGCCGAATATCGTGTCACTGACGCTGCTCCCCCCTGCTCCGTGCGAAACAACAGGCATAAATACACAACTGTATTTATGCAATGCCCCGATTGCGGATTTCTCGCTCAGGCCGTTGCGGGCTGCGCGCTGGCGAGCCGCCGCGCGACCAGTGGCATGCATAGCGGGATGGTGAGGACACAGGACAGAAAGCCGAGAATCCCGAGCGTCGAATAGGAGCCGAAATCGGCGACCAGCCCGCCGATCGGTGCGCCGATGGCAAAGGCGAAGCGCTCCCAGCCCCCGCCCATCGTCCCGGCGCGGCCCGACGGGTCGATCGCCGCCGCGACGCCCAGGAACACCGAATATTGGTACATGTAGAAGATCCAGTAGGTCAGCACGCCGATCGCGAACATCACCGCCCCGTTCGCGAACCCCATCAACAGGCACGACACGCCGGTGCCGATCAGTCCGAACATCATCGACGCGATGCGGGGTGCACGCCCGCCCAGCCATGCCGCGACCACCGTCCCCAATATGCCGCATAGCGCGCTCAGCGACAGGATCGTCGCAGTGGTGGTGGGCGCGATCTCCAGCCCCTTGGCGATTCGCTCGGCAAAGCTCCACAGCGCCCCGGTGCCCAGCGAATAGCCCGCCCACATCAGCATCAGCGCGAGAATCGCAGGCTGGCGCAGCAGTCCGCCCGCAT
>JBHYGP010000127.1:0-5250 GCA_051858935.1 Sphingomonas sp. | reverse complement strand
CCGAACAATTGGGTGCGCTCGATGCGGGGTGGCAGGGATCGGCCGATTTCTTCGCCGCACTGCGCCGCCACGATCTGCTCGAACCGCTGACGCTGGAGATCACGCTCGACGATGGATCGACCAACAGCCTGGTCGGCTTCCACGCGGTAAATGAGGACCGGCTGCGCGCGCTCGACGGCGATGCGCTGGGCGATCTGCACCGCGACGGGCATCTGATGCCGTTGTTCATGGCGGTCGCGTCGATCGGTAACTTCACCGCGCTGATCGCGCGCAAGAACCGGCGGGTCGCGCATGGCTGACGCCGATCCCGGCATCCTAAGCGGCCTCGCACAGGTGCCAGAGGTGCAGGTGGCCGACGCCGCCGCGCTCGACGCGCAGCTGCGCGCGGCGACCGCGCCGTTCGTGGTGCGCGGGCTGGTCAAGGATTGGCCGCTGGTTCGGGCGGGGCTGGAATCGGGCCGGGCGGCGCGCGACTATCTGTTGCGCCACCGCCGCGACGCGCAATTCACCGTCGCCGTGGGTGCTCCCGGCGATGATGGGCGCTTGTTCTACGACGCCGCGATGGCGATGAACTTCCGCACGCTGCGGGGGAAGCTGCCGGAAATCTTCGCGCAGATCGACGCAACCGAGGGGAGCGCCGCCGCGCCGCCGATCTACCTCGCCTCGATCGACGTGCATGATTTCTTTCAGGGGCTGCACGACGCCAACCATGTCGATCTGGGGACGCGCAACTGCCTCGCCAGCATCTGGATCGGCACGCGCACGCGGATCGCGGCGCATAACGACTTTCCGGCCAATCTCGCCTGCGTCGCCGCCGGTCGGCGCCGCTTCACGTTGTTTCCACCCGAACAGTTCCGCAACCTCTATCTCGGCCCGGTCGACAACACGCCGGCGGGGCGCGCGGTGAGCATGGTCGATTTCCACAACCCGGATTTCGCTGCGCATCCGAAGTTCCGCGAGGCACTGGCGCATGCACAGGTCGTTGAGCTGGAGCCGGGCGACGCGCTGCACATCCCGTCGATGTGGTATCACCATGTTGAGGGGCTGGAGCCGTTCAACGTGCTCGTGAACTATTGGTGGCGCGAGGCTCCGATCTGGCTCGGCCAGCCGCAGGACGCGCTCAACCACGCGATGCTGTCGGTCCGCGACCTGCCGCCCGAGCAAAAGGCGCATTGGCGCGAATTGTTCGACCATTATGTGTTCGACGCCGACGCCAGCGTGACCGCGCATATCCCGCACGGCGGGCGCGGCATCCTCGACCCGATGACGCCCGAGGCGGCATCGCGCATCCGATCCTATTTGCTGCGGCAGCTCGGCCGGTGAAGGAAGGCTCCATGAAGAAGATCGTCGTCGCCGGGGGCGGTACCGCCGGCTGGATGGCCGCCGCCGCGATTGCGCGGACGATGGGCCGCACGGTCAGCGTGAAGCTGGTGGAGTCCGACGCGATCGGGACGATCGGAGTGGGCGAATCCACGATCCCGCCGCTGGTCACCTATAACCGCCTGCTCGGCATCAATGAGGCCGAGTTCATGCGCGCGACGCAAGCGACGTTCAAACTCGGCATATTGTTCGACAATTGGAAGGTCGATGGCGACCGCTATTTCCATTCGTTCGGCTTCACCGGCAAGGATCACTGGTCGGCGGGGTTCCAGCATTTCTGGCTGCACGGGCGCAGCAAGGGCCACACCCATAGCTATGACGACTATTGCCTCGAACTCGTCGCGGCGATGGAGAGCAAGTTCGCGCAGCTGCCCGACGACCGCGTCAACTATGCCTATCAGCTCGATTCCGGCCTCTATGCCCGCTTCCTGCGTCAGATGGCGGAGGGCGATGGCGTCACGCGGATCGAGGGCAAGATCGCGCAGGTCCAGCTGGACGGCGAGAGCGGCGACATCGACGCGCTGACCCTCGACAACGGCACCCGCGTCGAAGGCGACCTGTTCCTCGACTGCACCGGCTTTCGCGCGCTGCTGATCGAGGGCGCGCTGCACGCCGGTTACGATGACTGGACCCACTGGCTGCCGTGCGACAGCGCGATCGCGTTGCAGACCCCGAATGTCCGCCCGCCGGTCCCCTATACCCGCGCGATGGCGCATGACGCGGGCTGGCAGTGGCGCATCCCGCTGCAGCACCGCACCGGCAACGGCATCGTCTATTGCAGCCGCTACCTCGATCATGACGCAGCACTCGAACGGCTGCTCGGCAATCTGGAAGGGGAGCCGCTGACCCCGCCCAACAAGATCCGGTTCCAGACCGGCGCGCGGCGCAGGCAATGGCACCGCAACTGCGTCGCCATCGGCCTGTCGGGCGGGTTCATGGAGCCGCTCGAATCCACCTCGATCCACCTGATCCAGCGCGCCGTGCTGCGCCTGATCCGCATGATGCCCGCGCAGGGCCGCGTCAGCGCGCGCGACATCGCCGAATTCAACGACCAGCAATTTCAGGACATGGAGCAGATCCGTGACTTCCTGATCCTCCATTACAAGGCGACCGACCGGCGCGACTCCGCCTTCTGGCGGCATTGCGCGTCGATGGAGGTGCCCGATAGCCTCCGCCAAAAGATCGAGCTGTTCCGCGAAACCGGCCGCGTGTTCCGCCGCAATGACGAGCTGTTCGCCGAGAATAGCTGGGTGCAGGTGATGATGGGGCAGGGAATTGAGCCGCAATCCTGGCACCCGATCGCGGGCAAGATGACCGACGACGAACTCGACCGCACGCTCGCCCGCATCCGCGATGATGTTCGCCGCACCGTCGATGGCCTGCCTGCCCATGCCGATTATGTCGCCCGCTATTGCGGCGCGGCCGAGCCCGCAGCTGCCTGATGGCGCGCAGGAAACAAGCGGTCACGATCAAGCATGTTGCAGCGGACGCCGGGGTCTCGCTGCAGACGGTGAGCCGCGTCATCAACAAGGAACCGAACGTCCGCCCCGAAATGATGGCGCGCGTGCAGGAATCGATCGCGCGTCTCGGCTATGTCCCCTCCATCGCGGCGCAGCGGATGAGCGGGTCGCGCTCCTACCTCATCATGGCGCTGAACGACCGCGAGCGCACCATCGCCGGCTGGCGCGCGCGGGAGGGCACCGACTGGGTCGATCAGATGCTGCTCGGCGGGATGCTGACCTGCGCCGAACATGGCTATCGCCTGATCGTCGAGCTGGTCGACACGCATAGCGACCATATCGAGCGTGAGCTGTCTGCCGCGATCGCCGCGCTTCAGCCCGATGGCGTGCTGTTGACCCCGCCGCACTCGGCCAATCCTGAGATCATCGCGCTGCTCGACGCGGCCGGAATCGGGCTGGCGCGGATCGGGTCGTTGACTGAAGGGCCGGGATTCCGCCTGACGATGGGCGACGATCTGGCGGCGGCGATGGCGACGCAGCATCTGGTCGAGCTGGGCCACACGCGGATCGGTTTCATCGCCGGGTCGCTGGAGTACGAACTGAGCGGCTGGCGCGTCGATGGCTGGCGCGCGGCGATGACGGAGGCTGGCCTGTCGACCGAGGGGCTGCTCGCGCAGGGCGATTTCAGCATCGAATCGGGCCGCATCTGCGCCCCCGCACTGATCGACGCCGGCGCAACCGCGATCATCGCGAGCAACGACCAGATGGCGATGGCGACGCTGGAGGTGGCACGTGCGCGCGGCCTGTCGGTGCCTGCGGATCTGTCGATCATCAGCTTCGACGACACGCCAGTGGTCCGCTTCGCCCACCCTCCGCTCACCGCAGTCGAACAGCCGATCGCCGCAGTCACCGCGCGCGGGGTCGAGCTGATCATCGGCGCGCGCGCGGGGCGCGAAACACCCGGCGACCCGGTGGTTGTCACCCCCGGCCTCGCAATCCGCGAATCGACCGCGCCGCCGCGACCGTAGCGAGCGACCGGCTGCGAGATCGGTCCGCAACGGATCGGATCACCGCCCTTGTGCAGCCAGCTTTCGGTAAGGTCGGCCGACCGCGTGGCGCGGCGGGGGCGTCGATGACGGTTGCCAACTCCCTGTTCTACGGGGACAATCTCGATGTGATGCGGGCGCATTTCCCCGACGGGTGCGTCGACCTTGTCTATCTCGACCCGCCGTTCAACTCGCGCGCCAACTACAACATCCTGTTCCGATCGCCGACCGGCAGCGACGCCGACGCGCAGGTTCAGGCTTTCGAGGATAGCTGGCACTGGAACGACGCGGCGGAGGATGCCTTTGATCAGGTGATGCAGAGCGGGCACGCCAAAGCCTTCGACCTGCTCGCCGCGTTCCGCAGCGCGCTCGGCACCAACGACATGATGGCCTATCTCGCGATGATGGCGATCCGCCTGATCGAACTGCACCGCGTGTTGAAGGCGGAGGGCAGCCTCTATCTCCACTGCGACCCGACCGCGAGCCATTACCTCAAATTGCTGCTCGACGCGGTGTTCGGGGCGGAGCGGTTCCGCAACGAGATCACGTGGAAACGCACCGCCGCGCACAGCGATGGCGGCCGCTATGGGCGCAACACCGACACGATCCTGTTCTACTCAAAGGGCGCAAAGCCGCGCTGGAACCCGCTCTTCACCCCCTATGACGCTGAGTATGCCGCGCGTTTCCGCAACGGCGATCCTGACGGGCGGCTGTGGATGGACGACAATCTGACCGCCAAGGGGCTGTCGGGCGGCGGCTATCATTATGCCTATAAGGGCGTGACCTCATACTGGCGCATGCCGGTCGAGACGATGGAGCGGCTGGACCGGGAGGGGCGGCTGCACTTCACCCGCACCGGTGGCATCCGGCTCAAACGCTATCTGGATGAGGCGCGCGGGTCGCCGGTGCAGGCGCTGTGGAGCGACATCCCCGCGCTCAATTCGCAGGCGCAGGAGCGGCTATGCTATCCGACGCAAAAGCCGATCGCGCTGCTGGAGCGGATCATCGCCGCCTCGTCCGACCCCGGCGATCTGGTGCTCGACCCGTTCTGCGGCTGTGGCACCGCGGTGCATGCGGCGGAGAAGCTCGGGCGGCGCTGGGCCGGGATCGACATCACGCACCTCGCCATCGGCCTGATCGAAAAGCGGATGCGCGATGCCTTTCCCGGCGTGGCGCTGCGGGTCGAGGGGACGCCCCGCGACTGCGCCTCGGCCGCCGATCTCGCGCGGCGCGACCCATATCAGTTCCAATGGTGGGCGGTGGCGATGATCGACGCGGTGCCGTTCGGCGGGCGGCGCAAGGGCGCGGACGGCGGGATCGACGGCATCATCTATTTCCGCCCCGAAGGGCGTGAGACCGCGCGC
>JBHYGP010000126.1:0-5272 GCA_051858935.1 Sphingomonas sp. | reverse complement strand
CCACGACCATGACTCGGATAGCTGACGCGGCGGGCATTTAACGCTCCTGATGCTTGCCGCGCGCGGCGGCGGTGATGGCCCCTGCCATGGCGGACAGGGCAGTTTCGGTTTCGACCGCGCCGACGAGCAGGGCGGCACGCGGCATCCCCCACACGACGCAATCCTCGCGGGACTGGCCAAAGGTGCGCGCGCCGGCCTGGCGCATCGCCAGCATGCCGTTGGCGCCGTCGCTGCCCATGCCGGTCAGGATCGCGGCGACCGCGGACTTGCCGAGCTTGGCAACCGAATCGAACAGCATGTCGACCGAGGGGCGATGGCCGTTGACCGGGTCGGCGGCGATCAGCTTGATGCGACCGCGCGTGCCGCCGTCGAGCACCATGTGGTGCGATCCGCCGGGCGCGATATAGACCGTGCCGCGCTGCAATTGCGCACCGTCGGTCGCCTCGACCACTCGCACCGCGCAGCCGCGGTCGAGCCGTGCGGCGAAGCTGGCGGTGAACGCCGCCGGCATATGCTGGACGACCAGCACCGGGGGGCAATCGGGCGGCAGATCGCCCAAGACATGAAACAGCGCTTCGACGCCGCCGGTCGATGCGCCGATCGCGATCACGACATCGCGGAACGGCGGTTGGCCCGGGGCCGGGGCAGGAGGCTGTCGCGTCGCGACAGGGGCGGGAGCGCCGCGTCGCGCCTGCGACCGCGCCGCACCCTTGACCGTTGCGCGCAGCTGGTCCGCGCCGAGCGCGAGCTCGACCGGGCCGCCTGCAGGCTTGGCGATGCAATCGACCGCGCCGAGGCGCAGCGCCTCGATCGTCACTTCAGCGCCGGCCGCAGTGAGTGATGAGCACATGACGACCGGCATCGGACGCAGCCGCATGATCCGTTCAAGGAACGACAGGCCGTCCATCCCCGGCATCTCGACGTCGAGCGTCAGGACATCGGGATTGAGCTCCTTGATCATGTCGCGCGCGGTGTGCGGCTCGGGCGCGGCACCGACGACCTCAATCTCGGGATCGCCCGAGAGAATCCGCGTCAATGCCGCCCGCATCGACGGGCTGTCATCGACGATCAATGCGCGAACTGGCTTCATGCTGCACCGTCCGTGCGCTGATAGATGGTGTTGCCACAGCTCTTCATCCGCGCCACTGCCGGGCCGATCAGCCGCTCGCTATGGCCGATGTACAGAAAGCCGCCGGGCTTGAGCAGCTCGACCAGCCGCGCTTCCAGCTCCGCCTTCGCCGTGTCGTCGAAATAGATCATGACGTTGCGGCAGAAGATCGCGTCATAGCGCTGGCGCATCGGCCACTCGCCAAACAGGTTGAGCACGCGCGCGGTCACCAGCGCCCGCGCGGCTTCCGCTATGCGATAGCCGCTGCCTTCGGGCACCATCCACGCCTTGCGATAGGCTTCGGGAACGCCGTCCACGCCCTGTGCGGCATAGAAGCCCTCGGCACACGCGTTGACCACCGGCTCCGAAATATCGGTCGCGAGCAGGCGGACGTCGCGGTTGCGCATCCATTCCGCCTGGGCACGGTCCGTGCCCATCAGCGTCATCGCCAGCGTATAGACTTCCTCGCCGCTCGAGCAGCCGGCCGACCAGATCCGCACCGGAGCCCGGCTGGGATCGCTTTTCAGCTTCGGCATCAGCACATCGCGCAGATGGTCGAAATGGTGGCTCTCGCGGAAGAAATGCGTGTGGTTGGTGGTCAACGCCGTGACCAGCAGCCGCAGTTCCTCCGCATCCTTCTCGGCGAATGCGATATAGTCCTTGAACGACGCCAACCCGCGCTCGCGAAGGCGGCGCGACAGGCGCGAATGCACCAGCACCTTCTTCGTCGACGGCAGGCTGATGCGTGCCTGCGTCATCATGATCCGCGCGATCGCCGCGAACTCGCTGTCGCCCAGCGGCGGGGCGCCGTCGGACAGCAGCGGGTTCAGGGGCGCAGGCGCCAGCGAAATGCTCATATCAGGCGGCCAGATCCAGATGACGCATGATGGACAGCGCGTCGAGGTCGAGCAGCAGCACCATCTGGGCGCTCGGCTCGCTGCCGTCGCGGGCGCGGGCGGTGATCTGGACCAGGCCAGAGATCACGTTCGATTCCTGCAGCTCGACATCGGGAGCCGGCTGGATCGCGCTCTCCTGGATCGCGACGATGTCATCGACCTCGTCGACCAGGAATCCGGCCTGCTTGCCCGCGATGTTGACCACCAGAACGCACGAACGCGCGTGGATCTCGCTGGGGGTCCAGCCGAGACGATCGGCAAGACCGACGACCGGCACCACCGTGCCGCGCAGATTGGTCACGCCCAGAATATAGGCCGGAACACCGGGCAGTGGCGTCGGCATCGCCCATTCGCGGATTTCGATCAGCGAGCGCATGTCGATGCCGAAATTGCGGTTGCCAAGCGTGAAGGTGACGATCTTGATCTCGTCGGCGGGAGTTTCTTGCTCGTTCATGCTGCGAGTCCTCTGAGGAGGTTGCGGGTCTGCCCGGCCGGGGCGACGAGCGCCTCGACGTCGAGGATGAGTGCGATCGAGCCGTCACCAAGGATGGTGGCGCCGCCCAGACCGCGGATCGGGTGGAGGTTCTGCTCGAGGCTCTTGATCACCACCTCGCGGCGGTCGTCGATCGTGTCGACCAACAGGCCGACGCGGCCAGCGCTCTCGCTTTCGACGATGATCACCAGGCTTTCGTGCACCGGACGATCCTCATTGGCGTGTAGCCCGAAGACCTGGGTCAGGCGGCGTACGGGGAGATAGTCGCCGCGAATCTCGATCACCTCGCTGCCCGGCGTGGTCAGGCTGACCTGGCCCGGCTCGGGGCGGATCGCCTCGATCACGGTGGCAAGCGGCAGCACGAAGCGCTGACCCGCGAGCCGCACGACCATCCCGTCGAGGATCGCGAGGGTGAGCGGCAGCACCAGCGTGAAGCTCGTGCCCTTGCCCGGAACCGATGCGATCTCGACCCGGCCACCCAGCGCCTCGACGTTGGAGCGGACTACGTCCATCCCCACGCCGCGACCCGAGATGTTGGAGATCGTCGCCGCGGTCGAGAAACCGGGGGCGCAGATCAGCTGATCGATTTCCTCGTCGGTCAGGACCGCATCGGCGGCGACAATGCCCTTTTCGATCGCCTTGGCGCGGACACGGGCGCGGTCGATGCCCTTGCCGTCGTCCGACACGGTGACGATGATCCGCGCGCCCTTCTGCTCGGCCGACAACACGATCGTGCCTTCGGGCGACTTGCCCGCGCGCAGACGTTCCTCGGTGCTTTCGAGGCCGTGATCGACCGCGTTGCGGATGAGGTGGGTCAACGGGTCGCCGATCTTTTCGATCACGCCCTTGTCGACTTCGGTCATTTCGCCATGCGTCTGCAGGTTCACCTGCTTGCCGGTCTCGGCCATCAGGTCGCGCAGCATGCGCGGCACGCGGCTGAACGCCTGCTTGATCGGCTGGGCGCGCAGCGACATGACGTTGTCCTGAATCTCGCGCGTAAGCCGGGCGAGTTCGGGCAGTTCGACACGCTCCTGATCCTTCGCGCTCAGGCGATCGGACAGGATCGAGTTGCGAATTACCAGCTCGCCGACCAGGTTGAGCAGCATGTCGAGCTTGACCAGATCGACGCGGATCGTCTGCGATCCCGAGTCCCCGGCGGGCGGGGGTGCTGCGGGGACGGCGGTCAGCGTCGGTGCGGCGGCGGTGGCGGCGGCGACCTGCGCGATCAGCGCCTGAGCATCATCCAGTCGCTCGGTGCGGGCATCGGCGACGGGAGCTTCGACGGCGGCCGGTTCGACCCGGTTGATCGCGATGTGCGAGTCCGGCGCGACGAAATCGAACGCGTCGTTGATGCGCGCCTCTTCGGTCCAGCCGGGCAGCTCGATCGTCCAGCGCAGATAGGCCATTTCGGGGTCGATGTCGCGCAGCCCGGGCAGGGCGTCGCAATCGACCGCCACCACGCGGCCGCCATTGTCTTCAAGCTCGCGGATCACCAGGATCGGCTCGGCGCCGGCGGCCATCGCGTCGCGCGAAGGGCCGAACTCGACGCGCCACACGGCTTCGGCGACGGAAGCTTCCGGCTGTGCCGGCGCTTCCTCGAGGGTGTCGAAGTCGAAATCGAGTGCGACGGCGACCGGCTCGAACCCGAAAGGATCGACCTCTTCCGGCGCGGCTTCGACGACCGGCGCTTCGACCGGCGCGGGCGCAGCCGCTGCGGGTGCTGCCTCGCCGTCAAGAATCGCCTGGATCGCGGCCAGCGATGCGCTGTCGTCGGGCAACGGAACCGTGCCCTGCGACGCGCCAACATGGTCCGACAGGATGTCGAGCGCCGACAGCATCACGCCGACGGTCCCCGGCGTCGGGTCGATGCGACCAGCGCGCACTTCGTCGAGCAGATTCTCGAATTTATGCGCGAAGGCGGTGAGCGCGACATGGCCGAACGCACCCGCACCACCCTTGATCGAGTGAACCGCGCGGAACACGGCCGCGATCGTGCCGGCCGACACGTCGCCTGCCTGCATCGCCGACAGCCCCTGTTCGGCGGCGGTCAGCCCCTCGGCGCATTCTTCGAAGAAGATCGCCTGGATATCGTCCATATCGTCGCTCATGGGCAGACGCGGCGGATTGCCGCCCCCAGCTTCTCGGCCTCGAATGGCTTGGTGATCCAGCCGGTGGCGCCGGCGGAACGGGCGCGCGCCTTTTTCTCGTCCGAGAATTCGGTCGAGAGGACCAGGATCGGCGTGCCGCGGAATTCGGGCAGGCCGCGCACCGCTTCGATCAGCTCGAAGCCGTCCATTTCAGGCATGTTGATGTCGGTGATGAGCAGGTCGGGCTTGACCTCCTGCATCCGCTCCAGACCGTGGCGGCCGTCATTGGCGGCCTCGATCTTGAACCCCTGTGCGGTGAGCGACGCCTTGAGCAGCATGCGCATGCTGGCAGAATCGTCGACGGTAAGAATGGTCTTGCTCACGAGTACAGTTCCTCTGTCTGGCTCAGGCCCAATCGGTCAGTCAGACCAAGCGCCTCGATCCGGGCCAGGAAGGCGGGGCTGGGGTTCTGGATATGGAAGCGGTTGCCCGCGGCTTCGGCTTCGGCGCGGGCAGCCAGCAACAGCTGGAGAACGGCCTGGCCGACGCTTTCGACCGCGCTCGCGTCCACGATGATCCCGTCGCCAAAGTCGGCGGCGAGCACGAGGCGGACCTTGAGCTCCTCGGCGGTGACAGTGACGCCATGCGCGGGGAGGGTGACGACCCCATCGGGTGCGGGATCGAGTTC
>JBHYGP010000125.1:0-5283 GCA_051858935.1 Sphingomonas sp. | reverse complement strand
TGTAGTCGCCGGAGACGACGATGCGCTCGCCGCGATGGTCGAGCACGATCTGCGCCGAGCCCAGCACATGCCCAGCGGGGACGAAGCCGATCTCGACGTCCCCGGCCTTCACGGTTTCGCCATAGGCAACCGGGCGGCCGGTCTGGGGGCCGTAGCGCGCCTCCATGATCGCGAGGGTTTCGGGGGTCGCCCACACCTCGCCATGACCGCCGCGTGCGTGATCGGCATGGCCGTGGGTGACGAAGGCGCGGGCTTTGGGTTGCGAGGGGTCGATCCAGATGTCCGCGGCGGGGATGTAGATCCCTTCGGGATGCGGTTCGAGCCAGTCGCCGAGCTTTGCCATCCTGCCTATATGGGTGGGATGCGGCATTGTTCCCACTTCTGTTTCGCCCCTCCCCTTCAGGGGAGGGGTTGGGGGTGGGGCAGTGCGTGCCTCGCAGAGACCCGCGCATTGCCAAGACTCCCCCACCCCAACCCCTCCCCTGAAGGGGAGGGGCTTTGAAGCCGTTGCCCCCCGTCCTGTCCGACTGGTTCGCCGCGCGGGGATGGACGCCGCGGCGGCATCAGCTTGAGATGCTGGCGGCAGGGCGGGCGGGGAAGCACGCGTTGCTGGTCGCGGCAACGGGGGCGGGGAAGACGCTGGCGGGGTTTCTGCCGACGCTGAGCGAACTGATCGAGGCGCCGGGCGAGGGGCTGCATACGCTGTATATCTCGCCGCTGAAGGCACTGGCGGTGGACGTGCAGCGCAATTTGCTGACCCCGATCGAGGAGATGGGGCTGGATATCCGCGTCGAGACGCGCACCGGCGATACGTCGCACGAGAAGAAGGTGCGCCAGCGCGCGCGGCCGCCGCAGATATTGCTGACCACGCCCGAATCGCTCAGCCTATTGCTGTCGTACGAGGACAGTTTCCTCATGTTCGCCGGGCTGAAGACGCTGGTGGTGGACGAGGTGCATGCCTTTGCTACCGGCAAGCGCGGTGACCTGCTGGCGCTGGCGCTGGCGCGGCTCCAGACCATCGCGCCGGACATGCGGCGGGTGGCGCTGTCGGCGACGGTGGCGGACCCCGATGGCTATCGGGCCTGGCTCGCGCCGCATGGCGACATCGATAGCGTCGAGCTGGTGGTGGGCGAAAAGGGCGCGGACCCCGATATCGCGATCCTGCTGCCCGAAGGGCGCGTGCCATGGTCTGGGCATAGCGGCATCTATGCGATCCCGCAGGTGATGGCGGAGATCGAGACGCACAAGACCACCATCGTGTTCTGCAACACGCGCGGCCTGTGCGAGCTGGTGTTCCAGAACCTGTGGAAGGCCAACGACCTGCAGCTGCCGATCGGGGTGCATCACGGCAGTTTGAGCCTAGAGGCGCGGCGCAAGGCCGAACAGGCGATGGCCGACGGCAGGCTGCGCGCGCTGGTCGCGACCGCCAGTCTCGATCTTGGCGTCGATTGGGGCGATGTCGATTGCGTGATCCAGATGGGTGCGCCCAAGGGCAGCTCGCGGCTGTTGCAGCGGATCGGGCGCGCCAATCACCGGCTGGACGAGCCGAGCGAGGCGGTGCTCGTGCCGGGCAACCGCTTCGAGTATCTTGAGGCGCGCGCGGCGCTCGATGCGGTCGAGGCGGGCGAGCTGGACAATGATATCTTCCGCCCCGGCGCGCTCGACGTGCTGGCGCAGCATGTGATGGGGGTGGCGTGCGCCGCGCCGTTCGATGCGGAGGCTCTGCTGCGCGAGGTGCAGGGGGCGTTGCCCTATTCGGCGCTGGATGCCGAGACGTTCGAGTCCGTGCTGAACTTCATCGCCGATGGCGGCTATGCGCTGCGCGCCTACGACAAGTTCAAGCGGCTGACGCGCACGCCGGACGGGCTGTGGCGCGTGACCAAGCCCGCTTTTGTTGCGCAGCATCGGTTGAACGCCGGGATCATCGTCGAATCGCCGATGCTCGATGTGCGGTTCAAGAATGGGCGGCGGCTGGGCAAGGTCGAGGAGAATTTCGGAAGCCAGCTTTCGCCCGGTGACAGCTTCTTCTTCGCCGGAATGGCGGTGGAGGTTGAGAGGGTCGAGCTGACCGATGTCATCGTGCGTGCGACCGCGAAACCGGCGCGGATCGTGTCCTATATGGGCCTGCGCCTGTCGATCAGCTCGACGCTGGCCGAGCGGGTGCGGCGGTTTCTGGCCGATCCGGCGGAGTGGGCGCGCTTTCCCGACGATGTGCGCGAATGGCTGGAGGTGCAGCAATATCGCTCTCAGCTGCCCGCGCCGGGGCGGTTGCTGGTCGAGACCTTTCCGCATGAGGGGCGGCACCATATGGTGGTGTACAGTTTCGAAGGGTGGAATGCGCACCAGTCGCTGGGCATGCTGGTGACGCGGCGGATGGAGGCGATGGGGCTCAAGCCGATCGGGTTCGTCGCGAACGACTATGCGCTGGCGGTGTACGGGCTCGAGAAGATCGAGGATCCGGCGGCTTTGTTCTCGCCCGACATTCTCGAGCATGAATTCGTGGACTGGGTGCAGGGGTCGGCACTGCTCAAGCGCGCGTTCCGCGAGGTCGCGATCATCGGCGGGCTGGTCGAGCGGCAGCAGCCGGGGAAGAAGAAGACGGGGCGGCAGGTCACCTTCTCGACCGACCTGATCTATGACGTGCTGCGCAAGTACGAGCCCGATCACCTGCTGCTCAAGGCGGCCTGGGCCGATGCGCGGGCGCGGATGACCGATGTCGGGCGGCTCGCGCATCTGCTCGACACGGCGGCCGAGCAGATGGCGCATGTCGATCTCGACCGGGTCAGCCCGATGGCGGTGCCGGTGCTGATCATGATCGGGCGCGAGACCGTGGCGCAGGGCGCGGCGGAGGACGCGATGCTGATCGAGGCGGAGGCGCTGGCGGTCGAGGCGATGCGGGTGGATTGAGTCGGCCCGGCTTTCGACCAACTGCAATTGCTGCGCAGCATGGAGCGGTATAGGATTGCGTTATGCGGTCGCTGTTCCTCTTGCCGCTGCTCACAGCCCTTGGTGCCTCACCCGCGCCGCAAGACGTGCCGCCGCCGGTCGCCGGGGCGGAGCAGGGCGCGGGCACGGTGGCGATCGGGGCGCTTTCGACGCGGATGACCGTGCCGGTGTCGATCAACGGTACCGCCCCGCGCCCATTCGTCATTGATACCGGCGCCGAGCGATCGGTGGTGTCGCGTCAGCTTGCCGGACAGCTTGGCCTGGCCGCGGGCCCGCAGGTGCGGTTGACGACGATGACCGGCAGCACGCAAGTTCAGACCGTGGTCGTCCCGTCGCTCAGCGTCGGGCCGGTGCGCGACGCGCGGGCGTTCAATGCGCCGGCGCTCGAGGCGGTGCATCTTGGCGCGCACGGATTGCTCGGGATCGAGCAATTGCGCGACCACATGGTCTCGATCGATTTCGCCCGGCGCGAGATGGCGGTGCGTCCGTCGCGCAAGATGGGATATGGTGGACCGCAGAGCAGCGACCCCGGCGAAATCGTGATCGTCGCACGCAACCGGCTGGGCCAGTTGATCGTCACCGAAGCGGAGTTCGAAGGACACCGGGTCACCGTCGTTCTCGATACCGGATCGCAGATCAGCATGGGCAATCTGGCGCTGCAGCGCCGGTTGCGGCGTATCCCGCTGCAAGGGCCGATCGAGCTGACCAGCGTCACCGGCGAGAAGCTGAAGGTGAATTACCACATCGCCGCGCGGGTGCGGATGGGCGGGGTGGTGGTGCGCGGGTTGCCGGTCGCCTTTGCCGACATCCCGCCCTTTGCGCATTTCGGGCTGCAGGATCGCCCTGCGCTGATGCTGGGGATGGACGCGTTGCGCGCATTCCGCCGGGTCGAGATCGATTTTCCGGCGCGGCGCGTACGGTTTCTGATGGATCGCAGCCCCACGCCCGCCACCGGATCGCGCATCGGTTGACGGGGCGCGTCGGCGCGGCGATAGCGGGCAGATGGTTCCCTTTTCGTTCGCTGGTCATGAGTTGTGCGCGCTGCCCGAAGCGGCGCTCTACTGGCCGGTGCGGCGCGCGCTGATCGTCGCCGACCTGCATTTCGAGAAAGCGAGCTGGTTTGCGCGCTGGGGGCAGCTGCTGCCGCCCTATGATAGTTTGGCGACGCTGGATGCGCTGGCGGCTTTGGTCGCGCGCACCGATGCGCGGGAACTGTGGTGTCTGGGCGACAGCTTCCACGATTCGGCGGGGTGCGAGCGGTTGCCGGAGGCGGCGCGGGTGCGGCTGCGGGCGCTGACCGGGTCGCTCGACTGGACGTGGATCACTGGCAACCACGATGCGGCGCTGGCCGAGCAGGCGGCGATCGACCATTGCGGTGGGCGCGTCATGATCGAGGCTGAGGTCGACGGGCTGTTGCTGCGGCATGAGGCCGAGCCGGGCGAGCTGCGGCCTGAACTGTCGGGGCATTTCCATCCCAAATTGCGCGTGCGGACGCGCGGGCGTCAGGTGGCGCGGCGCTGTTTCGTGGCTACGGGTACCAAGCTCATCCTGCCGGCATTCGGCGCGCTGACCGGCGGGCTCGACGTCGATCATCCCGAGATTGTCCGCGCGGTCGGGCGCGGGGCGGAGGCGCTGGTGGCGCTGGAGGACCGGCTGCTGCGGTTTCCGATCGCGGCGTGAATCGCCCAACGGCCGTTTGCCCTGAGCTTGTCGAAGGGCGGCAGCCCGCATTCACCGAGGGCGGGAATCGTGCTTCGACAAGCTCAGCACAAACGGAGGTGAAGCGATCCCGGACCGGTGCGCGCCGCGCAGCTGTTCAGGACGCTACTTCCGCCGTTCGGTCTTGCCGGTGCAGCTGGCCGGGCCGGGGCCGGAGATGAGGCAGGCGGCGTTGCCGGCTACGCGCACCGCTCCGGTACCCAGGGACGCGATTTGCGCGGTGTAGCGGGCGGTGAAGCGGCTGTCGCCGGCGCTTTGCGACTGGATGACAAGATCGTTGACGCGCATCCCCGTCGCGTCGATCGACCCCGCGCCATAGCTGCCGAAGCGTGCGGTGCGCGTCATGCCGCCGTTGATCCGCACCGCGCCGGTGCCGGTCAGGGTGACCGCGAGCTGGTCGGCGTCGAGCCTGGCGATGTTGAGCGATCCTGCGCCGTTGACGCCCAGATCGACGCGCTGGCCGCCCATGCGGTCGACATCGACCGATCCGCCGCCATTGATGTTGATCCCGCGCAGTCCGCGCGCGCCGACGGTGACGGTGACCGCGCCGCCTGCCTCGCTCCAGCCTTCGAAGGTCTGGTTGCGCGGGCCGATCACCAGCTGGCCGCCCATGTTGCG
>JBHYGP010000124.1:13966-15162 GCA_051858935.1 Sphingomonas sp. | reverse complement strand
CGAGCTGGCGAAAGCGTTGAAATTCTTGACCGCCGTGTTCAGCCCGCTGCCCACAGTACGCAGATCGCCCAGCGCCTTCGCCAACCGATCGTAGAGCTCTTTACCCAGTGCGCCGATCTCACGCGCATCCTTGGCCAACATCTCCTGCCGCCACACCGCCGCCACCGTCCGCGCAATCGCGATCAAATTGGTCGGCGTTGCCAGCAGCACGCGCTTCTCGAACGCGAAGTCCCACAGGCCCGAGTCATGTTCCAGCGCAGCCGACAGGAAATGCTCGCCAGGCACAAACATGATCACGTAATCGGGTGCATCGTCGAACTGGTTCCAATACGCCTTGTTGCCCAGCGCGTTGATATGCGTCTTCATTGATGCGGCGTGCGCGGCGAGGCCGATATTGCGCTCGCTCTCATCCACCGCCCCGAACGCATCCTGATAGGCGTTGAGCGAAACCTTGGCGTCGATCACCAGCGACTTGCCCCCGGGCACCCGCACGATCGCATCGGGGCGCAGCCGCCCGCCATCCTCACCAGCGACGTTCACCTCCAGGTTGAAATCGGTGTGTTCGGCCAGACCACAGGTTTCCAGCACGTTCTTCAACTGCTGCTCGCCCCAGCGCCCGCGCGACTTGGGGGCGTTGCGCAGCGAGTTGACCAGCTTGGCCGCCTCTGTGCTGACCCGCTCCTGCCCGATCCGCATCTGTTCGATCTGGCCCTTGAGCTCGCCGAACGCGTCGCGGCGCTCGGCCTCGACCTTGGCGACGCCTTCTTCATAGCGCTGCAGCCGTTCGGTCACCGGCTGGAGCAGTGCCTTTAGGTTCTGGCCAGCGACGCTCTCGGATTCCTTGAAGCGATCTTCGGCGCGCTTGAGGAACGCGGCCTGCGTCTCGGCCAGCATCGTGCCGGCGACCTCGCGGAACTGGCCGGTTAGCCGCTCCTCCAGCCCTTCCGCCTTGACGCGCAACTCCGCCAGCTCGATCCGCGCCGCATCGCGCTGGTCGCGGATCGTGTCGAGCTGATCGCGCAGTTCGGGGAGTTCGCGCGCCCGCTCCTCCGCCGCGGCGAGGTCCGTGATCGCCGCCTTGAAATCAGCCTCGCGTTTGTCGCGCTCGGCACGCAATGCCGCGACGGCACGGCTGCCCGCGAACCAGCCGAGCAATCCCCCGGCCACCAGCGCCACCACCAGCCCAACCATCACCT
>JBHYGP010000124.1:9195-13956 GCA_051858935.1 Sphingomonas sp. | reverse complement strand
GTTAATCTTGGTCGAAAATCAGAAGGCGTGGGCGAGCCGGTCGAGCATCGTTCGCGCGGGGCTGACCACAGGCATTGCGGTCTCCTCATCCAGCGCCGCATCGAGCCGGGCGATACGGCGGTGCAGGTCGATGCTCGCGGCGATCAGATGCTGCGCGGCGACCGGCATCGCGTCGAGCGCGGCAGCGTCGGTAACCGGAGCCTCACCCAGCCGACGCGAGGGATGGCGCGCCTCAACCGGAGCAATCTCCCCCGCTGCCACCGCGCGCTGCGTCAGCAACCAGGCGATGCTGTGCATCAGCCGCGTCGTCACCTTGAGCGACTCGCACGAGAATACGACCCGGTCCATCGCGCCCAGCATGTCGCGCTGTTCGCGCCCCACAACGTCGAAATAGGCGCGCGCCTCATCGGCGAGCAGCATCGACTCGGTATAGAGCGAGTCGATCAGCGCGCGCTGGACGCGCATGGTTTCCACTTCCCCGGTCATGGCGTGAACGCTGACAGAAAGATTTCATTAACGAAATAGTATTTTGTGTCTGGAGACTGTCCCAACGCGGCGCAGGCGCTGATCTGGGTTCAGCTGCGGGGTCGGTGCCGCCGCCGTACACAACACGACTCTCAGGCGATGATATCCGGGATCAACTGATCCTCCAGCATCGCGATCTCGTCGCGCAGCAGCAGCTTGCGCTTCTTGAGTCGCGCGACCTGAAGCTGGTCGGGCATCGGCGTCGTACGCAGCGCCTCGATCGCGACGTCGAGGTCGCGATGCTCGACGCGAAGCAGCTCAAGCCGCCGTAAAATCTCGCTTTCGTCCATACGCCGCGCATACCCCCGGACTCGATCCGTCGCAGATCGGCGTTGCCCTGTCGATGGTGCGATTCGCAAGGGGCGACAAGCGCTGCGAATCGTGATTTACTCCTCAATCCCCCAACCAGAGCAGGAGGATTGCTTCCATGCAGAACGCGCATCTCTCGGCACTTGAGGCCAAGCACGCGACTCTCGATCGCAAGATCGTCGCCGAGTCGCAAAGGCCCGCTCCCGATCAGATGATCATCGCCGACCTGAAGCGTCGTAAGCTCAAGGTAAAGGAAGAAATCGCGTTTAGCTGACGCGGTTCACCGGGTTGCCCCGCTGCGGCGGGGCGGCCCATCCGCGCTGCGATCCATGCGCGGTCAAACCTCCCGCAACGCACGCAACGGCGTGCGCGTCCGACGCGTTCAACTCAAAATTCGAGGGTCAGCCGCGGTAAAGTTGCGGCTTCGCAAAATGCGGCGTGCTTGCGCCATGACCAACCGGCTTGCGCGCGAGCATCGGGTCGATCGGCTTGTCGAACGCAATGCCGATGCGCCCTTCTGCGGTCCATGCGATCTTGCCGCGGGTCCAGCCCACGCCGCGCACGTTGATTTCAACCGGGGTGCCCGAGTCGACATGGTCGGCATACTCGGCCATCAGCCCGCCCGCCGACAGATTGCGGACACGCACCTGCACCTCGATATTGTCGAGTCGCAGCGTCGCGGCAAGGAACAGGCTGTCGCGCACCTGATTGCGCTGACTCGCCGGATCGTCGCTATAGCGTCCGCTGAAGGGGTCGGAAGAGAACTGGTCCATCTGCCGCTCGTGCCTAACTCGTTACGCGCGGAGTATAGAGCAGGATAGCCTATCGAAACCGTTAACCCGGCCGCGAAAAAGCCCGATCACTCCTCGCGGGAGACTTTTTCGTTGCGCTCGTGGCGCTCCTGCGCCTCGACCGTCATCGTGGCGATCGGACGCGCTTCCAGCCGGGCAAGGCTGATCGGCTCGCCGCTCACCTCGCAATAGCCATATTCGCCCTCTTCGATCCGGCGCAACGCGGCGTCGATCTTGGAGATCAGCTTGCGCTGGCGGTCGCGGGTGCGCAGTTCGATCGACCAGTCGGTCTCGCTCGACGCGCGATCGGTGAGATCGGCCTCCCGCAGCGAATCGATCTGAAGCTGGTTGAGCGTGCCCGCCGCCTCGCGGTGGATCGCATCCTTCCAGGCGAGGAGCTTCTCGCGAAAATATTGTTGCTGCCGCGCATTCATGAACGGCTCGTCTGCGGTCGGACGATAGCCGTCAGGCAAATCGTTCGCAGCCTCGGGTTTCGCTGGATCGTCGCGGTGATCGAAAACGGTCGCCATCCCACACTCCACAACGGGATCGGGTGGCTGTCGCCGCTCTCGATCCCCTTATCCCCGGGGCGCCCTATATCCGGGCAAATATCGTACCACAAGCTACCGAATCCATAGATTCGTGCGCCAAGCCGTTCTTGCCACGCGGGAAATTACGCAAGGCTGAACTGGCGCGAAGCTTTCGGTGCCGGGAATGCCCTAAATTGGTTAAGCATTCCCCTTCCCGGCACCGCAGTTTCGTCCCCTTAAGGCACATTAACCATAGATGATGCGGAGGGGGCGCAAATAATCATCCCCAAGCTGTGGAAAGCGTGGTTAACGACATTGCACTTAATACTTTCTTCTGCACTTCTCGGGCAATGACCCGCTGATCGGGTACGAACTGCCCCCTCGGGCGGCCAGGACGAGAGAGAAGCAGAATGTCGGTTCGGATGGCCTTGGCAAAACTGTGCGCCTGCGCATGCGGCGGTGCCGTCGTGGGCGGCGGCGCGGTCCATGTCGCCGAAACCCGCGCCGAGCGCGGCTACCAGGTGCAACGCCAGTCGGTGAAGCAGGGCGTGGTCAAACGCCGCGTCGTCAAGCGTCCGCTGCGCAAGCGGGTCGTCCGCCGTACCGTGACCACCACTGCGCAGTGCCAGCCCCAAGTCGTGACCGTGACGACTCAGGGGACGGCAATTCCCCTGCCCCCGCCTACCTATGGTTCGAGCGGTGAAATGCCGGTCGTCGGTGGCGGCGGCGGTGGCGGTGGTGGTGCCGCAGCGGCAGTGACCGGCGGCGGCAGCGGCGGATTTGTCGGCGGCTTCTTCGCGGGCGGCTTCTTCGGCGGTTCGAGCGGCGGCAGCGGCGCGTCGGGCAGCGGCGGCATCGTCATTTCCTCGACCAGCAGCACCAGCGGCGGATCGACCTCGACCTCAGGCGGGTCGACCTCCACCGGCGGTTCGTCCACCGGCGGCTCCTCGACCTCGACCGGCGGCTCGTCGAGCGGCAGCGTCAGTTCGACCTCCTCGACCGGCGGCTCGTCGACCGGCGGATCTTCGACATCGAGCGGCTCGGTCAGTTCGACCTCGTCCTCCGGCGGTTCGTCGGGCGACGTGTCCTCGTCGACCGGTGGTTCGTCGTCCTCGACCTCGTCGGGCGCCTCTTCCAGCTCGACCTCTTCGGGCGGTTCGTCCTCCTCGACAAGTTCGGCATCGGGCGGTTCGTCGGGCGACGTGTCGTCCTCGTCGAGCGGTAACGTCTCGTCTTCGGCATCGTCGTCGGGTGATGTGTCGTCCTCGACCTCGGCGTCGTCCTCGGGCGATGTGTCGTCCTCGACCTCGGCCAGCTCGTCGGGCGACGTTTCGACCTCGTCATCCAACTCTTCGGCCTCATCGACCTCGGCCTCGTCCTCGGGCGACGTGTCGTCCTCCACTTCAAGTGGGTGGAGCACGTCGAGCGGGTGGAGCACCTCGACCAGCAGCTCGACCTCGTCGGGCACATCGAGCGGCACCAGCAGCTCGTCGGGTGGCCCCGATCCGGTTCCCGCGCCGCCGATGGTGCTGCTGTTCGGCGCGGCCGCAGCCGCGCTGGTGGTGCGCAAGCGGTTCCAGAATCGCAAGGCAAAGGACGCCGCGGCGGCCGAATAAGCGCCGCGGCGACCAGGCTCAGGCGGCGTCGATCAAGGCCTGTTCGATGTCCGGGATCGGATGGCCGGTCAGCGTCTTGTCGATCTCGCCGGTCAGCCGCTCGCTCACTTCCTTGTGATAATGTTTGCGCAGTTCGCCCAATGTGCGCGGCGGCGCGACGATGATCAGCGATTCGAAGTCGTTGTTGAGCGCACGCTTCTTCAGCAGCTCCGCCGTCTCCGCCGCGAACCGGTCTTCCTCCAGCTGGTGAAAGTCGGTTTCCTCATAAGCGCTGCGCCCCGGTCCGACGCTTGAAAAGCTCCGGCCCGGCGTGTCGGTGCCCTGTTCGCGATCCGGCGGATTGTCCTGCACCCGCTTGCGTTCGACCTGAAGGTTGAGGTGGACGTTATCGCCCTCGTTCCTCAGGAACAGCATCTTGCGGCCATCGGCGACCACGACCATCGCGTTGTGCGGAACGTGCATAGGTCTCTCCTTGCTTGGTTACACAGGGTGAACGCACGCCGCGCGCACCGGGTTGCCTAGCCCCGCGCGGCTCGCCATAGCCTGCCCCCATGCATGACATTCGCGCCATCCGTGAGAACCCCGAGGCGTTCGACGCCGCCCTTGCCCGCCGTGGAGCCGAGCCGCAGGCCGAAATGCTGGTCGCGCTCGACGAAGCCCGCCGCGCGCTGACCACCCAGCAGCAGGAGGCGCAGACCCGCCGCAACGACCTGTCGAAACAGGTCGGCCAGGCAAAAGCGGCGAAGGATGAGGACCGCGCCCAGGCGTTGATGGCGGAGGTGGGGCAGCTCAAGCAGGTGCTCGAAGACCTGAACCTTGCGCAGGGAGCGGCGGACGAAGCACTGCGCACCGCGCTCGCCGCGATCCCGAATTTGCCCGCCGCCGATGTGCCGGAGGGGGCGAATGAGGACGACAACCAACTCGTGCACACGGTCGGAACGCAACCGGCCTTTGCCTTCACACCCGCAGAGCATCATGAGTTCGGCCCCG
>JBHYGP010000124.1:0-9185 GCA_051858935.1 Sphingomonas sp. | reverse complement strand
CGGGGCGATGCTCGGCGGGTCGCGCTTCACACTGCTACGCGGTGCTGCGGCGAAGCTGCATCGCGCGCTCGGCCAGTTCATGCTCGACACGCTGGCCGGCGAGCATGGCTATGACGAGTGCGTGCCGCCGGTGCTGGTCCGCGACGAGATCATGTTCGGCACCGGCCAGTTGCCCAAATTTGCCGAGGACTCCTTCCGTACCACCGACGGCCGCTGGCTGATCCCGACATCCGAAGTCAGCCTGACGAACAGCGTGCGCGAGCAGATCCTGAGTGGCGAAGAGCTTCCGCTGCGCCTCACCGCGCTCACCCCCTGTTTCCGCTCGGAGGCTGGGGCGGCGGGCCGCGACACGCGCGGCTTCATCCGCCAGCACCAGTTCGAGAAGGTCGAGATGGTGTCGATCACCACCCCCGACCAGTCGGAGACGGAGCATGAGCGGATGACCGCCTGCGCCGAGGATATCCTGACCCGGCTCGGCCTGTCGTTCCGCCGCATGCTGCTCTGCGCGGGCGATATGGGGTTCAGCGCCACGCGGACCTACGACCTTGAAGTCTGGCTGCCCGGACAAGGCCGCTATCGCGAAATTTCGTCCTGCTCGACCTGTGGCGACTTCCAGGCACGCCGCATGAACGCGCGCTATCGCGGTGCGGACGGCAAACCCGCCTTCGTGCACACGCTCAACGGATCGGGCCTTGCAGTCGGACGCACGCTGGTCGCGGTGCTGGAGAATTACCAGCAGGAGGATGGTGCGGTGGCGGTGCCGGAGGTGCTCCAGCCCTATCTGCGCGGGGTCAACCGGCTCGAGCCGCGCGGGTGAGGATCCTCCTCACCAACGACGATGGCGTCCACGCCCGCGGGCTGGAGGTGATCGAGCGCCTTGCCCGAACCCTGTCCGACGACATCACCATCGTCGCGCCGCTTGAGGAACAGTCGGGCAAGGGCCGGTCGCTCAGCCTGACCGAACCCGTGCGTCTGCGCCGCTTTGGCGAGCGGCGCTTTGCCGTTACCGGCACGCCGACCGATGCGGTGATGATGGCGCTGGCGGAGATCATGAAGGACGGCCCGCCCGACCTGATCCTCTCCGGCGTCAATCGCGGTGCCAATCTGGGCGAGGATGTCAGCTATTCCGGCACCGTTTCGGCGGCGATGGAGGGAGCATTGGCGGGTATCCGCTCGATCGCGCTCAGCCAGCGTTATGCGCTCAGCGCGCCGGGCGAGAAGGTCAGCTTCGACGCGGCGGAGCAATGGGGCGAGCGCGTATTGCGCCCGCTAATTGCCGCCGATTGGGCGCCGCGAACGCTGATGAACGTCAATTTCCCGCCGCTGCCCGCCGCCGATGTCGCCGGGGTCAAGCCGGTCGGACAGGGGCTGCGCGACTATGGCCGGCTCAAACTGGACAAGCGCACCGACCCGCGCGGGTTCGACTATTACTGGTTCGGGCTGGGTCGCGTACCGCACTCGCCGGTCGCCGATACCGACCTTGAGGCAATCGAGCAGGGCTGGATTACCGTCACCCCGCTGCATCTGGACCTGACGCATCGTGAATCGCTTGTTATGCTGAACCGGGCATTTGGTTAAACCGGACGGATGATGCGGGGGATAGGGAACAGGGCTGGGTTGATCGCGGTGCTGGGGCTGGCACCGCTTGCGGGCGGCTGCATCCCGCAGGGAGCGGGCCCGACGGCACGGTCCGCCCCTGCCCCGCGTCAGGTCGATCCGACCGCCGCGCCCCGGCGCGATCAGGTTCCCGCATTGCCCGCCCCGGTCTCATCCTGGGAAGCGCGGCGCGTCACCGCCGATGCGCGCGTAATCCCCGCGACCGAATATGTCGTCTTGCGCGGCGACACCCTGCGCGGCATCGCCGACAAGACCGGCGCGGGGTCGGAGGCGATTGCGCGCGCCAACAACCTCCCCCCGCCCTACACGATCCGGGTCGGTCAGCGGCTGTCGATCCCCGGCGGCCGCTATCACCTTGTCCGCGCGGGCGAGACCGGCATCGCCATCGCGCGCGCATATGGCGTCGACTGGGGCCGGGTGGTGACCGAGAATGATCTGGCCGAACCCTATATCCTGCGCACCGGCATGCGGCTGCTGATCCCCGGAGATCCGCGCACGATGACGATCGAGGAGCGCGCCGCCGCCTTCCGCCTGGACATCGACGACATCGTCACCGGCGGTCAGCCCGCCATTGCCGAGCGTGCGCGCCCGACCCAGCCTACCGCCTCGTCGGCGCGCATTCTGCCTCCCGATGCGGCGGTCGCGGCACCCAGCACGCTGCGCGGCGGCTTCGCCTGGCCTGCCAAGGGCACGATCATCCGCCGCTTTGGCCCGATCGCGAGCGGTGAGCGCAGCGACGGGATCAAGATCGCCGTTCCGCTCGACACCCCGATCCTCGCTGCCGCCGACGGCACCGTCGCCTATGTCGGGAGCGAAATCCCCGCGCTTGGCGGGCTGGTGATCCTACAACATGGCAGTGGGTGGACCAGCGTCTATGGTCATGCCGGCCAGCTGCTCGTCCAGCGCGGCCAGTCGGTGAAGCGCGGCCAGATGATCGCATTGTCGGGCGACAGCGGAACGAACCGCGCACAGCTGCATTTCGAGCTGCGTCAGGGCCGCACGCCGGTCGATCCCTTGCCGAGATTGCCGAGCCGTTGAGCCGCCACCGGATCCCGAATCACGCGGCGCTGCGGCGCAAATCCAGCATTTCGCCCTGGGTCTCGATCGCGTGGCGCGTCGGCGCTGTCGTTGGCTTGTACGCCTTCGCCGTCGCCTTTCACTGGTTCGACCGCGAAGGTCTGCGCGACAATTTCGACAATCACATCAGCTTTCTCGACATCATCTATTTCACGATGATTTCGATCACCACGACCGGCTATGGCGATATCGTCCCGATCACGCCCGGCGCGCGCATGTTCGACGCGCTGGTGGTGACGCCGATCCGTATCTTCGTGATCCTGATCTTTATCGGCACGACCTATCAATTCATCCTCAAACGCACATGGGACAAATGGCGCATGGCCCAGATCCAGAAGATGCTGACCAACCACATCGTGGTCGCGGGGTTCGGCAAGACCGGGTCCGACGCGGTCAACGAACTCGTCGCGCGCGGCACCGATCCCGCCTGTATCGTCGTGGTGGACGGGGATGAGCACGCGCTCGCCCGCGCCGAGGATGCCGGATGCAATGTGCTGGTCGGCGACGCGACACGCGACCAGACGCTGCAGGACGTGCGGATCGAACGCGCCAAGACACTGATCGTCGCGACCGGCCGCGACGATACCTCCATCCTGGTCACGCTGACCGCCCGCCATCTCGCGCCCCAAGTCCCGATCTCGATCATCATCAAGGCCGATGACAACGAGTTCCCTGCGCGCGCAGCGGGGGCGAACACCGTCATCAATCCAGTCAGCTTCGCCGGCCTGCTGCTCGCCGGGTCGGTTCAGGGGACGCATGTCGCCGACTATATGCTCGACCTCGCCTCGGTCGATGGCCGCGTGCATCTGTCCGAACGCTGCGTAACCCCGGCGGAGATCGGCAAACCGCTATCGGCGATCACCACGGGTCTTGGGGTACGCATCTATCGCGACGGCGAACCCTATGGCTTTTTCGAGGAACAGGCCAAGAATCTACAGGCCAATGATGTGATCGTGGAGATCGTGCCCCAAGCGAATCAGCACGACAATTAATGTCGCACCCGCGCATTGTGGTTACGTCGAAGATATAATCACGCTGATTCGCTGAACGCATCAAGCAACAGCGCGCAGCACCGCCTCACGCTTCACCGTAAAGCCTACGGACGCACCATTGGCGCGGTTCCACGCTTTCAGCTCCCCGCCATGCACTTCGATGATCCGGCGGCAGATCGACAGGCCGATCCCCATGCCATGCTCGGCCTTGGTCGAGATGAACGGGAGGCTGAACTGCTCCAGCACGCTGTCGGGAAAACCGGGGCCGTCATCCTCGACCCGGATCTCGAACATCTCCTCCGACCGCGGTTGACAGGTGATGCGGATGACGCGCTGCTCCTCGGGCACGCTGGCCATCGCCTCCTCGGCATTGCGGATCAGGTTCACAAGCACCTGCTGAATCTGGATCCGGTCGATCAGGACGCGTGTCTGCGCGTGACCGCCGGCATAGAGGATCCGCGCGCGCGGCGCGGCATTGCCGCCGCGGGCCAGTTCGATCGCATCGTAGATCGTCGCGTCGAGCGTCTCGATGCGCAGCTCGGCGCTGCCTTTCGACAGATAGTCGCGGATGCGGCGGATGATGTCGCCTGCGCGCGCGATCTGCCCCCGCACCTGATGCAGCTGCGCGCCGACCGCCTCGCGCGTGCCGTCGCCGCGGATTAGCAACTCGCCAACCGCCAGATAATTGGATGCGGCGGTCAGCGGCTGATTAAGCTCATGCGCCAGCCCCGCCGCCATTTCGCTTAGCGACGACACACGCGCCGAATGGGCGAACTCGTCACGCATCTGGTCGAAACGGCGCTGCGCCTGTTCCTGATTGGCGATGTGGCGGGCAAAGAGCGCCAGCAGCGCGCCGACCACCAGCGTCAGGGCGGTCGCCAGGCTCAGAAACCAGCCCGCGCGGCGCGTGGCAGGGGCGAGTATATCCGACTCGCCCACCCCCGCCGTCACAAATACGGGATAATTGGCCAGCCGCTGATGGCTGAACAGCCGGCGTTTGCCGTCCAGCGCGCTCGCCCCCCAATATTCACCGTTGGGTGCCGCCATCTGGCGCTGCATCACCAGCAGCCCCGTGAGATCCTGCCCCCAGCTGACGACCGCGCCCTCACGCCGTGCCAGCGTCATCCCGCGCAGCGAGATCATCGAAATGAGATCCTGTTCGCGATATTCAAATCCGGCATTGAACTCCACGAAGCGCCGCGCCGGAATCATCACCGCCACCGCGCCGGCGAACGTGCTATCGGCGTTGCGAAGCGATTGCGCGATCAACAAAACCGCCTCGTCGGTACCCGGTTGCGGCGACGGGTTTGAAATGGCGCGGGCCACGCCCTTTGCGGCACGCAGTTCACGAAACACACGACGGTCACGGACATTCGCGCGCTGATTGGGATCGGTCGTAAAGACGACATTGCCGTCCGCATCGACCAGTTGCGCATCGGTGATGACCGGGTCGAAATAATCGGGCAAGACGATCCGGCGGGTGCCGGTCAGTCCTCCGGCGCGCAATCGTGCGCCATAATGCTCGTCGAGATACCCCTTCGCCAGTTCCGCCGCTTCCAGCGTCCGCTGAACATATTGTTCGAACGCGACGACGCGTCCGCGATTTTCGCGCACCGCGCTTTCGACGGCGGTCCTGCGATCCTCGACAATCTGCCAGATGACGGTGATCCAGGCGATGACGACGAACAACGCGCCGGAAATAGCCACCAGCCGCGCCGCAGGCTGGCGCAGAACCGTCAGAAATTGATTTGGTGTCTGCACCCCGTCACCAGCCCGCTTTCGTGCAGGCGTTTCCCGGCACCATCCTATGCACGACTTGCGCGGAGCGCCAGACATCTCATCGCTGCTGTGCCAGCACCCATGCAGCCAATATCTTGAACTTGAAGATCGGTGCGTATTGGCGGGTTTCGCGCTGCGCTGCGGCATCGAAATCGCGATAGCTGGCGAGCCGGTCGAGCAACAACGCCCCGGCGTCGGACAGTAAGGGATATGCGCGTCTGGGCTGGCCATTCAGCAACAGGCTCATTCCAGCGGTGCTCTGGTAATCGATTAACAATCTGTCGGTGCCAGCGCGACTGCGCTTGGCCAGGGCGACCAGTTGCTCGATTACCGGTATTGCCCCGTCCTCGCGCCCCGAATCCTGTTTGATCGTCAAGGCAACCTGCCCCATCAGCAACTTGATCCGTATCGCGGCCGGAATGGATTCGTCGCGAGCGGCGGCCTTAAGCCGATCCATATAGGGTGCGGCCTCGGCAAAGCGCCCCGCATCGATCAGTGCGATGCCAAGCTGCGCCGCAGCCAATGTCGCCGGCGCCGAATTCGCGCCATGTTGCTTCTCCTCGCTTTCCAGATCGGCGCGCGCTGCACCGACCGGGTCACCAGGCGCGCCCGATGCCCAGTCGATCCGTTTGAGGACCGCAGCACCCGGTTTGGCGAGAGTAGTAATCCGCGCGGCGATCGTCTTTGCCTCGCTCTCCCGGTCAAGGTGGCGCAGCGTGTTTGCAAGCCACGCCATCGCGTCGAGCGTCAACGCGCTACCTTCGCCCCCGGCGCGCTCGAAAAGCGCTACCGCGCTGCGGAATGCCCCTTCGGCTTCGCGATGCCGGTCGAGCGAATAGTAAGCCGAGCCGATGCATTCTTGCACGCTACCAGACAGCACAAGTTCTTCCGGTGTCTTATCGGGAAGCTTGTCCACCAGCGGCGTCAATAGCGCGATGGCATCCTTTCCACTCCCGAGAGTCCATTGCGCGACGCAAAGCCCAACAGCCGCACTGACCGCGAATCGATTGGTGGCACCATAGAGCTTCCGAGACACCGCCAGTCGGCGCTGCGCCACCGGCAGATATTTGTTCATGTCTCGCAAACGCTCATAATAGCTCGCCAGAGCGCTCAGGATCATCAGTGCGTCTTGGCTTTCCGGTCCGACCTGCATCTCGACATAGTCGAGCGCCCGCAGGATCGTGCCCTCGACCTTGTCGTTTCCCGCCGTCGCGACCAGCACCGCCACGGCGGCGGCTAGCGTGGCGCACGCGTCGCCCTGCGGATGTGCCACCCGGCAATTTTCGAACGCCGGGACGATGATCCCTGCCGCCTTGCCATATTCCCGCTTGGCAAACGCTGCTTCGCCCTCGGGCGGGATGGGGACGCGCGCTGCGGTCTGCGCGGCGGCAGGATGCGCGGCGATCGCGAGCGCGCCGATCAGGAGGCGCGCCATGATCCGCAACTTCCGTCCGAATGCATTCATTGCCCTGCGTCCATCTGCGCGGAGCCGCCGCCCCAGATTGGAAAAGACACGCGCTTACAACGTGGTGACAGTCTGAATGCGGCTTTTCCAGACCGCAACTGACAAGTTCGGCCTGCGTCGGATCCGGGCAATCCCCGCCCCTATCTTTTTTTGCAAAATCGCCTATGTCGCCGACCAATCATGGCAACGCGACTCCCCGAAGCCCCGAAGGTGGGCATGGTGTCGCTCGGCTGTCCCAAGAATCTGGTCGACAGTGAGCGTATCCTGACCAAGCTCCGTTCCGACGGCTATGCCATGTCGGCCGACTATGCCGGCGCCGACGTGGTGCTGGTCAACACCTGCGGCTTTCTCGACAGCGCCAAGGAAGAGTCGCTCGAAGCGATCGGCGAGGCGATTGCGGAGAATGGCCGTGTCATCGTCACCGGGTGCATGGGCAAGGAAGCCGAGGTCATCCGCGCCCGCTTTCCCAATGTGTTGGCGGTCACAGGTGCGCATCAATATGAGGAAGTGGTCGGCGCGGTCCATGACGCCGCGCCGATGCCGCCCAACGCGTTCCTCAACCTTGTCCCCGAAGGCGGGCTCAAGCTCACGCCGCGCCATTACAGCTATCTGAAGATCAGCGAGGGGTGCAACCACCGCTGTTCCTTCTGCATCATCCCGGCGCTGCGCGGCGATCTGGTCAGCCGCCGTCCCGACGCGATCCTGCGCGAGGCGGAGAAGCTGGTCGAGGCGGGGACGCAGGAACTGCTGGTGATCAGCCAGGACACCTCGGCCTATGGCGTCGACATCCGCAAGGAACCGCGGATGTGGAAGGGTGCGGAGGTCGTGCCCCACATGACCGACCTCGCCCGCGAACTCGGCAAGATCGCCCCGTGGGTGCGACTCCACTATGTCTACCCCTACCCGCATGTCGATCAGGTCATCCCGCTGATGGCCGAGGGGCTGATCCTCCCCTATCTCGACATTCCCTTCCAGCATGCCGCACCGTCGGTGCTGCGCACGATGCGCCGCCCTGCGAACGAGGCGAAGGTGCTGGAGCGGCTGCGCAACTGGCGGAGCATCGCACCCGACATCACGATCCGCTCGACCTTCGTCGTCGGCTTCCCCGGCGAGACCGAGGAAGACTTCCAGTATCTGCTCGACTGGCTGGACGAGGCGCAGCTCGACCGTGTCGGCGCATTCCGCTTCGAGCCGGTCGAGGGCGCCGCCGCCAACGACCTGCCCGGCGCGGTGCCGGAAGCGGTCAAGGAAGAGCGCTACGCCCGGATCATGGAAAAGACCGCCGCAATCAGCGCCGCCAAGCTGCAGGCAAAGATCGGTCGCACGCTCGAAGTGATCATCGACGAGGTTGACGGCGAGGGCGCCAACGCCCGCTCACAGGCCGACGCGCCGGAGATCGACGGCACCGTATTCCTGCGTGACGCCGGGCATCTGAAACAGGGCGATATCGTACGGGTCGAGATCGAGGACGCGGACGAGCACGACCTCTACGGCGCACCGCTCGCCTGAATGCGGCGCACTGCTTCCCTGCTCCTCGGCCCAATGGTCTGGCTCGGCCTGACCGCCGTAGCCCCGGAGCCGGGAGTGCGCGGCGATCCCGTCGATCCGCTGACCATCCCGGACGACGACTTCGCCCGACACCGCGATCCTGCGACCTGGCGCGGGCTGGTGGTCACTCGCATCGAATTTCGTGAAGAACGTGGGGCTTGGCGACTGTTTCGCATCGTCAATCTGAAGAAGCCGCGCGGCCCGCTCTGGTTCGTTCCGCACGATAACGAGAATGCCGGGTTCGAGGCTGGGCTGGCCGGTGTCCGCGCACATGGCGGAGTGATGATCGTCGTCGATTCAGGCATCGCCGAGGATGGCAAGCGCCGCAACGCCGCGGTCGATCGTGGGCGGCCGATCGACCCAAATCGCAACTTCCGCGACGGTGCGCCGCTCTATGCGACGACGATCCTCGCCGATTATCGTCGCGGTGCGCGCCCGATCGTCGCGCTCCACACCAATTCGCCGGGCTTCGATACCAGTGCCTCGCGCTGCAACCGGACCGATCCACCGGGACGCGGCGAGGTGTCGATCCGCTTCTGCGACGACATCATGCAGCCGCATGCCTCACAGGGTCGCGCCTGGCCATTCGACGACGACGACAGCCTCGCCTATGTCGCCTATCGCTCGGGCCGCTCGCCCTATTCGGCGTGGTGCGGCAAGGCATTGGCACTGGCCGATTTCAACGTCGTATTCGAACGGGTGAAGAC
>JBHYGP010000123.1:0-5307 GCA_051858935.1 Sphingomonas sp. | reverse complement strand
GCTCGTTCGAAGCGGTATGACGATTGGGATGGAGGATGCCGTGAAGAGAATCGCCACAATTTCTCAAATTGCGCTGGTTGCGGCGATGCTGAGCGCCGCGCCGGAATGTTTCGCTCAGGAGAACGAAACGCCGCGCGAAGAACAGAAAGACGTATCCGACGCTCCCACGACCGAGGTGATCGTCACCGGCATCCGTGAATCGGAAGCGGCGTCGATCGACATCAAGCGTCGGTCAAAGCAGATCGTCGATTCGATTGTTGCAGAGGATATCGGCAAACTGCCCGACCAGAATGTCGCGGAGTCGCTGGAACGGGTGTCCGGCGTCCAAGTGCGCCGCGAGATCGACGAAGCCGCCGACATCGCCATTCGCGGCCTCAGCCAAAACCGGCTGGAGTTCAACGGCCATACGCTGATCAGCCCCTATGGTCGCGGTGCAGACGGTCCCGATGACGGCGCGTATAATGTGTTGACCCTCATTCCGTCCGAACTGGTCGCGCGAATGGATGTCACCAAGCTTCCCTCGCCCTCGATGATCGAAGGATCGCTGGGCGGGACGGTCAATATTCTCACGCGCCGCGCATCGCCGCGGAAGAAGTTCTTCATCGGCGGATCGGCCCAGATCGTCGACAAGTCCAAGGCGGGCGATCCGTCCTATCGCCTCACCGGGCTGATCGCCGCATCGCTGCTCGACGGGCGGCTCGGCATTGCGGTGGGCGCCAATTATCAGCGGCTGAACATCGGGCAGGACTCGTTCGACAGCTTCTCGTCCTGGCGCGAGCAGCCCGACAATTTCAGTTCCGATCCCAACGTTGTCGATCCCAACGGCGACGGCCGGAATATCTATTACTTCAATGATATCCGCTATCAGCGCCTGCAGGAAAAGCGGACCAAATACGGCGTTACCACCAACGTCTTCTTCAACCCCAGCGACAATCTCGAGTTCAATCTAGATCTGCTCTACGCGCATGCCGAGACCGACCGCACGCGCAACTGGGTGTCGATCCCGCTGAGCCGCGCCGCCTCGGGCTATACCGACCTGGTCGTGTCGGAGAATGAGAATATCGTCGCCGGAACCGTGCGCGCGGTGATTCAGGGCAATGCCGAACGGCTGACCCTGCCGACCGACATCTTCTCGGGCCAGTTCGGGATGAAAACCCGGGCGGGCGATCGGCTGGAACTGTCGGGGGACGTTTCGTTCAGCCGTGCGACACAGGATTATGGCCAGACCTATCTGCGTGCCGACACGATCGCGTCGCAGCTGGTGTCATTCGACTTCCGCGACCGCGATGTGCCTGCGGTGGGGCTTCCCGCCGGGGTCGATATCGCCGATCCGGCGCTCTATATTTACCGCACCAGCTTCGATAACCGCTATCTCTATGAGGCGGAGGAGATCACCGCGCGGTTAGATGCGAAGCTGGACCTGGATGGCGGGTTTCTGACCTCGCTCGAGGCTGGATATCGCTTCGCGCAGATCGATCTGAACCGCGAGACCTATCGCAACCAGACGACCTATCCCACCTCGGCCGCGACCCGGATCCCGGTGACCTCGATCCCCGCCAACTATACCGTCGCCGAGTTCGATGACTTTCTGACCGGTGCACAGGGCGATTTCCCGACCACTTATCTGGTACCGATCATCGACAAACAGGGGAATGACGGCATCTGTCAGGTCTTCGCGCCGACCTGCACCCCCAACCTCTACGATCCGACATCGAGCTTCAACCTGAGCGAGCCAGTTCATTCCGCCTATGTCCAGGGCAATTTCGAGACGAAGATGTTCGCGCTGCCAGTCAGCGGCAATTTCGGGCTCCGCTATGTCAGCACTCGCCTGATCGCCGATGGCTTTTACGGCATTCGCGGCAGCACCGCGGCGAACGCCTGTGCCCCGGTGCATCAGGTGGTCAGCTATGACGACTGGCTGCCCAGCATCGCGACCCGCTTCGAACTGTCGGACAGCGTGCTGCTGCGGCTTGGTGCGGCGCGGGTCATCGCGCGACCGGATACGCGCGACCTGTCGCCGTCCTTCTCGATCACCTCGGCAGGCACCGGCGCGGGCGGCAATCCGGCGCTCCAGCCCTTCCGCGTCAATCAGCTCGACGCGTCGATCGAATGGTATCCGCGTCGCGGGGCGTTGTGGTCGCTGGCGCTATTCTACAAGGATGTCGCGAGCTTCATCTATTCGCAGACGGTCGAGGAGGTGATCCCCGGGCTCGACGCTGATCCGGGCGACAGCGACCCGGAGACGCCCTATCGCATCGGCCGCACGTTCAACGGCCAGGGTGCGACGATCAAGGGGCTCGAAGTCCAGATCCGCCAGCCGCTCGACTTCCTGCCAGGGCCGCTCGAAAATCTCGGGGTCAAGGGCACCTACACCTATATCGACAGCAAGTCGGGGATCATCGACGGTCGCACCGACGAAGAACTTCCGCTCCAGTCGCTCTCGAAGCACAGCGGCACCGCGTTGCTGTTCTATGAAGACGGGCCGTTCGGCATGCGGGTCGGATATTCCTACCGCAGCGGCTATCTCAACCGCATCGGTCTTGAAGGCAACGGTATCTACTACAAGGCGGCCGGCTATCTGTCGGCGGGGATCGACTACGACATCGCAAAGGGGGTGAAGATCAGCATCTCCGGGTCGAACCTCACCAACACGCCGACGCGCAAATACGCGAACTATGAAGAGGCGATCGCCAGCTATCTGGAGAACGGCCGCAACATCACCGGAACGCTGACCTTCCGGTTCTGAACAGAGTGAGGCGTAAGATGATGAATGGGCGCAGGAGCCGGCTGCCGGCATTGGTGGCATTGCTGGCAGCCGGTTCGGCGCTGGCGGCATGCGGGGTGCGGGAGCCGGTTGCGACCGCGGCCGCTCCCGCCACCCCATCGGAGAGTGCGGACGCACTGGCGCAGCGGATCGCCGGCTTCGACCTCGACTTCACGGTGCTTTACCGCCCCGACGATCCTCAGATGGCGCAACGCCCGGCGGGGATAAAAGGGGTGGCGTACAATGTCGCCACTTGGCGCGCCTTCGACCCGGCCCGTGCCGATCTGGTCGCCGAAAAGCGCGACGCGGCGACGCAGGGCGACGGGTTCGACGACCGCATCCTCGCCGCCAAGGCAGAGGCACGCAGCGCGGACTATTTCAACGCGGGTGAGCCGGTCGTGATGAAACCGGTGAGCGTGCGGCGTGAGGGCGATCGGTTGATCGCAACCTATCCCACCGACCCGCGCTTCACCCTGACCGCCGAGGTCGACCTGGCGGCAACGCCCTACCCTCTGCTTAGCTGGAAGCTGGATGCAAAGACGCCGGGCTATTTCTCGGTCGGTTATACCGGAGCACCCGATGTCGGCGCGGCGCAGACCTCTGAAATCTGGCAGCCGCTGATCTGGCAGGAAAAGCGAATCCCAGACCGGTCGTACCTGACGCTGGCCTATCGCGCGACGCTGCCGACGACGATGGTGCGCCACGGCGATACCGGTTTCGCCGCAATCGCGCATCCGGGGGAGTTCCCCTTCCAGCCGCTCCCGCTCGCCGACAACAGCCGGTTCGGCGTCGCGGTGCGCGGCAGCGACGGCAGCGCGAGCCCGATGATCTTTGCGCCGGTGATGGGCGGCGCGGGATCGAAGCTCGCCAGCGGGACAAGCACGCAATTCCGCGCCTATTTGGTCCGCGACAAGGTGGAGGAACTGACCCAGCTCTATGAGAAGCTGGCGCGCGACGTCTATGGCTTCCGCGATTTCCGCAGCAACGCGGTCGGATCGCTCAACACGACCTTCGACCGGATGGTCGATTATTCGATGTCGTCCCGCTGGATCGCCGAGCTGAAGGGCTCGTCCTACTCCACCGACGTGCCCGGCGCGGTCAAGAATGTCAGCAGCCTCAACCCGTTCGAACTGGCGCTGGTGACCGACCGGCCCGGCATGTTCGAGGATCGGGTGATCCCCTACGTCGAATATATGCTGTCGCGGGAGAAGTTTCTGTTCAGCCTCGACCCCGAACAGAAGATCCAGAACCCCTCGCGCGCGCTGCTTGGCCCGACCGCGCCGATTTCGGAACTGGCAACGCTCTACGCCGTGCTCGGCCGCCGAAACCCGGCGCTGCTCGATCTGGCGAAGCGCGAATATGCCGGATCGCGGACGCGCAACCTCGATGTCGCCGAACAGGGCAAGACGTGGGAGAATGCGCTGTCGCTCTATGAGGCGACCGGTGATCGCGCGATGCTCGCCACCGCCGTTGCGGGCGCCGACCGCTATCTGGCGAAGCGGGTCGAGACGCAGCAGACCGAATTCAAGGACGCGTCCTTCTTCTTCTGGCCCGCCTTCGTCCCCGATTTTGTCGATCTCTATCGGCTTTACGAGGCGAGCGGCGAGACGCGCTTCCTCGACGCCGCCCGGCTGGGCGCGCGCCGCTACACCATGTTCACCTGGATGGCCCCGGCGATCCCCGAAGGGAACGTCACGGTCAATCCGGGCGGCAAGGCACCGGTCTATTGGTATCTCGCGTCCAAGGGCCACAAGCCGATGTCCGCGCCGCAGGAGGAGGTTCCTGCCTGGCGCCTGTCCGAACGGGGGCTGACCCCGGAAAGCTCGGGCACCAGCACCGGGCACCGCGCGATCTTCATGGCCAATTTTGCGCCCTGGATGCTGCGCATCGCTGCGGATACCGGCGACAGGCTGCTGCACGACGTCGCACGCTCGGCGGTGATCGGCCGCTATCGCAACTTCCCCGGCTATCACATCAACACCGCGCGCACGACAATCTACGAGGGCGCGGACTATCCGCTCAACGAGCATGAGAAGCTGAGCGTCAACTCGTTCCACTATAATCATATCTGGCCGATGGCGACGATGCTGCTCGACTATCTGCTTGCCGATGCGAGCGCGCGGTCGAAGGGCCAGATCGACTTTCCCAGCCAGTTCATCGAAGCCTATGCCTATCTCCAGAACGGCTTTTACGGCTACGCGCCGGGCCGCTTCTACGGCGACAGCGGTGTGCATCTGTGGATGCCCAAGGGGTTGCTCAGGCGCTTCCATCCCGAGCTCAACTATGTCGCGGGCTATCGCGGCGATGCGCTCTATCTGGCGCTCGCCAACCAGTCTGGGGCACCCGTCACCAGCGTGATCGAGGTCGATCCCACGCGCGTCACCGCCGCCGGCGCGCTGCGCGTAACCGCGCTCTCGACCGAGGGAAGCGCTGGCCTCGCCGATGGCCAGGTCACCGTCACGGTGCCAGCAGGCAGACAGGTAGCGCTGCGCATCGACGGGCTGCGCGCGAAGACGAGCATCGACCGTGCAGGACTGGAAAAG
>JBHYGP010000122.1:0-5322 GCA_051858935.1 Sphingomonas sp. | reverse complement strand
CGCCTTCATGCCTTGATCTCCTCTGGCGGGGATTGGTCGAGCGACGCGGGCGGATCGAATGTCCGCGCGCGCCGCAATTCGGGGAAGATACGCGCCCATAGCGCGGTTACCAAGATGGCTGCGATGCCGCCGCCCACCGTCGCGACGACCGGCCCGATCAGCGAGGCGAGAAAGCCCGACCGCGCCTCACCCAGTTCGTTCGAGCTGGAAATGAACAGGGTCGAGACCGACCCGACCCGACCGCGCATCGCATCGGGCGTGTGCAGTTGGATCAGCGAGGAACGGACATAGACCGAAATCATGTCAAAGGCTCCAAGCGCGATCAGCGCAACGATCGACACCAGCACCGCCGGGGCCAGTTCGCTGCCGATCATGCTCGGCCCGAACCAGCGCGTCATCAGCGGCCCGGCCCAGCCGAACACGGTGGTCGCCGCGCCGAAGCCGATCACGGCCCACAACATCTTGACCCCGACATTGGTCTTGAGCGGTCGCCACGAAAGCACCACCGCCACCGCCACCGCGCCGACCGCAGGCGCGGCGCGGAGATGGCCAAGCCCGTCTGCGCCGATCATCAGCACGTCGCGGGCATAGATGGGCAGCATCGCGGTCGCGCCCCCAAGTAGCACCGCAAACATATCCAAGGAGATCGCGCCGAGGACCAGCCGGTTGCGGCGAACATAGCGTAAACCTTCGATCATCTGCATCAACGGGTTGCCGACTTTCGCGATCGTGCTGCGCGCCACCGGGGTAACCAGCATCATCATCAGGAATGCGACGCCGAACAATGCGGTCGCGACCCAATAGGGGACGGCGGGACCGACTGCGTAGAGATAGCCGCCCATCGCGGGGCCGCCGATCGACCCGACCTGCCACGCCAATGCGCTCAGCGCGATGGCGGTGGGGAGTGAGGCGGCGGGGACGAGATTGGGGGCGAGTGCCTGCTGCGCCGGGCTGATGAACGCGCGCGCGACACCCAGCAGCGCGGCGATTCCGAACAAGGCGGGCAGGGTGATGGTGTCGGTCTGTGTCAGCCAGGCGAGCGCGGCGGCACAACCGAGTTCGAGCGCAATGGCCGCGCGCACGATCCAGCGGCGATCAAGCCGGTCGGCGACCCAGCCGGTGACGAGGGTGAGCGCGAGCAGCGGCAAAAACTGGACCAGCCCAACGAAACCGAGCTGCAGCGCCGCCTCGCGAATGCCCATGGTTTCGCGGGCAATGTCATAGACCTGCCAGCCGATGACGACGACCATGGACAGACCGGCGAGCGTCGAGGCGAGCCGCGCGATCCAGTAGACGCGGTAATTGTGGATGCTGAAGGGGTGGGCGGCCATGCGTTCCTGTCCGTCCGCGTGTCCCTGTGACCGGCAGACGGACTGGCCTTAAGGCGAGGCGAACGCTTCGCGCAATGAAGTTATCGTTGCGCGAAGCGGTTGCCGGGTTTGAGCAGCTCAGGCGAGCGATACGTCTGCCACCTTGTCCTTGTAATCCGCCTTGGGATCGGCGCCGAGTAGCATCTTTACGCCCGCGAACAGACTGTTTTCGTTAAGCCAGATCTGGCCATGTTCGGTGTCGAGGCGCAGCAGCTGAAGCTTGGGATCGTCCTTCCCGCCCTCATACCACGCGGCGATATAGGGGTTCCACAGCCGGTCGATCACCGCGCGGTCGTTGTCGGCGACGAGGTTGCCGTGGAGCGTCGCCCACAGGTCGTGGCCCTTGGATGCGAAGTGGGCCATGGCGCGATGGCCTTCGGACAGTGCCTGGACGAGCCCATTGTCCTTGGTGGTGAAGAACCAGATCGGGCCACCCTCCTGATTCTCCTCGCGCAGCGCGGTCATCGGCTGCGCATGGCCGTCACGGACCCCGTCGAGGCCGAGAAACAACGTGCGGTCGCTGTCGAGCGCTTTCCAGAATTTTTCGGCGAGTTCCTGCGGGTTGGACATCGTTCTGCTCCTGCTATGGGTGAGTTGCAGTGGAAACGGACGGTGGCGCAGGGCGGTTCCGAATAGGCTCTAGCCCAGTACAGGGGCGGCGGTGCGGTAACGGATATAGGCCGAACCGGGCTGGTGCATCGGGAATCCGCATTGCGCGAGCCGCCCGATCAGCTGCCGCGCGCGATTGGACAGCGCCGCGCGTCCCGCGAGCGCGCTCGGGTCCTCGACCGGGCGCAGCCCCGCCCCGGCACGAACCAGCAACCCGCGATCGACCAGCGCGTCGATATTGCGTGAGGTCGTCGCATAGGGCAGCCCAAGGATCCGGGCGGCGGTGCTGGTGCGGATGATCGGGTCACGCGCGCCATCTGCCCCGGAATAGGCGTATCGGCGATGCGCCCATTCGACCGCGAGCAACAGCGCGAGGCGGGTGAAATTCTCCTCACGCCCGCCATGGCTCTCGATCGCGGCGAGCAGCAGGTCTAGCGCGATGCCCACCCCCGACCGCGGATCATAGCGCATGTCCGGGGCGGTTTGCGGCAGGACGAAGCCTGCATTGCCAAGATCCTCGACAAGGCGAACCAGGAGGTCGTGCACGCTGTCTGACATCCGGGCGACGCGGGGCTCCCCAAGAGCCTCGACCGTCACTGACAGGCCGGTGGGCGCGCGCGTGACCAGTTCCTCCTCGATCAGAGCGTTGGCGTGTCTCCGCGTCGTTTCGAACGGTCGACCGAGCGAGGCGGCTAGCGCATTGATGCTGACCGGTCGTTTGCGCCCGGGTGTCTGGTCGAACGGACCACAGGCCCGCGCCGTCGCGGCGAACACGATCGCGCTGTTGAGATTGCCGAATGCGTCCAGCGCATGCGCCAGCGCTGACACCGCGAACTCGAGAATGTGCAGGTCGAACCGCGATCCGTCGAGCTGGGTGGCTCCCTGCTGGCGCGGCGGTTCAGGAAGCATTGCCCTGGGCCGGTTCGATGCAAGGTAAATTCGGACGCAACAAAGTCACTACTTCCCCCAAAACGGTGGGAAGTAAGGGCGCTCTACGGCACGGGCGCAACGTGCCTGCTACTCATTTTGCGCGACGTGCAGGTTGTGAACGTTAAAAGCGGGCGTTCTGCGTCCCGAAAGGCACAATCTGTCGCGGATCTGAGCTGCGGCCGGTCGCGGTCTTACTTGCTGCGATCTACTCGCACTTGCATCCGTTCTGGATGCAGCCCTGCTCAACCTCTTACCGTCAGCTTGCGGGACAGTCGGCGCGATATCGGGGCGCGGCGATCACCGCGCCCCGATCCGGGTCATGCATAGGCCGCGCGCGCGGGTACCGGGGGCAGGCGTTCTCCCAGCCCCCCGAGCGGACCGACCACAAGCCGCCGCATCGGCTGCCAAAAGGCCGAGAGTGTAAGCAGCGCCGAACCAATCACCAATGCGGTCAGCGCCGCGCCCAGTTCGACCGCGCCCGCAGTCTGAAGCAGCGCGTACATGGCGTAGAGGACATAGGCCAGGCTCGACACCAGCAGCGCCCGGCGGTCGACCGCCAGCGCGACGATTGCGAAGCCGACATAGAGCAGCAGCACCACTGCCGCGATGCCCGGCTGGACCGCCCCGTCAAACACGCCGAGCATGTGGAAGATCGGATGCGCGATCATCGGCGCAGCGGCGAGATGCAGCCAGAAGGCGACATCGGCGCGGCGCGTCTTGCGCTCGCGGTCCGACATGTCCCAGCGCATCGCGAACAGGAACATCAGCACCCCGCCAGCAAGGACGATCGGCATCGACCAGTCCTTCGCCGCCGGAAGCGCGATCATAATCAGCGCGATCATGACGCCGACAACCGCGACCGCCCCCGCAGCGACGGTGATGGGCACCATGAACCGCCGCCAGTGCAGCCACGCCGCCGCCGCAGTGGCGAGGCCGACCGTGGCGGCGATTCCCGCACCGACCTGCCGTGCCAGCGTTTCATTGTCCCGGCCGACATAGCGCTCGAGCAGCTCGACATTGTCTGCGACCACGCCAACGAGCGTCGCCGCGATGCCACCGACAAAGGCGAGCAGCAACAGGATGCTGGGCAGCGCCATGCGGCGGACCCGCGTGAAATACTCGGCCAGTCCCCAGGCCAGCGCCGCGACCGCGATGCCGCCAAGCCAAGGCTTGATCTCGCCGCCGATCTTCGCGACCGCGACCAGCATCAGGGCCGCCGCAATCGCGACGAAGATGTCGTTAAACCCGGTCAGCAACCGGAAATGTTCCTCATCCGCGATCGGTGCAGAGCGCATCGTCGCGATATGATCGCGGAATGCGGCGGCGGCCTCGGGGCTGATCGCCCCTGCCTCCACCGCGCTGTTCAGATCCACTTCGCTGTACATGGCAGTCCCTCCTGTGCCGGAGAGACTGCCATAAGTGTGTTAGTGTTGCAATACGCCGTGGCGCGAGGTGTTCACCCCTGAAGCTTTGCCATGATCGTCATGGCCTGCTCGCCACCCGATTTGGGGACGATCTCGCCATTGCGGTCGGTGATCTGCGCCCAATGCGCCGCGACGCCCTCCGGGGTCATTTCGTCAGCGCTCAGGCGGACGCCTTGAGTCAGCGTGACATAGGCCGCCTGGAACACGCCTGCACCCGCGCCGACGATTGCGTTGGTCGGGGCATCCTCGCTCACCAGAAACAGCGCGGCGGGGGCGACGCTTTCGGGCGTGAACGCCTTGAACGCGGCTTCGGGGAAGATGTCCTCGGTCATCCGTGTGCCTGCGGTGGGGGCGAGGGTGTTGACGCGGATGTTATACTTTGCGCCCTCCAGATAGAGCGTCTTGGTAAGGCCCGCGAGGCCCAGCTTCGCCGCGCCGTAATTGGCTTGCCCGAAATTGCCGTACAGGCCGCTCGATGAGGCGGTCATCAGGATGCGACCATAATTCTGGTCGCGCATTGTCGCCCACACCGCCTTGGTCGCGTTGGCCGAACCGTTGAGGTGGACGTCGATGACGAAGCGAAAATCTTCCGGCTCCATGTTCGCAAAGCTCTTGTCGCGCAGCACGCCGGCATTGTTGATCAGGACGTGTACGCCGCCCCATTTCTCCTGTGCGCGAGCGACCATTTCCTGCATCTGGGGATAGTCGGTGACGCTCCCGCCATTGGCCATCGCATCGCCACCGGCCGTCTTGATCTGCTCGACGACCTGCTCTGCGGCGTCCGACGTCCCCGTGCCGTCGCGCGAACCGCCCAGGTCGTTGACGACGACGCGGGCACCGCGCCGCGCCAGCTCCAGCGCATAGGCGCGGCCCAGCCCGCCGCCCGCGCCGGTGACGATCGCGACCCGGCCTTCAAAACTGATGCTCATAACCCCTCCGAGTTGACGCTTTCGTCAAGCTATGCGGCGTGTGCGCGTGGCTGGCAAGCG
>JBHYGP010000121.1:0-5342 GCA_051858935.1 Sphingomonas sp. | reverse complement strand
GATCGTTGTCTCGACCTCATGCTGGCTATCGTTGTTGCGGCGGAGCGCAGCGGTGCCAATGCGGACGCGGAAAGCCATGCCCGGCGGGCGGTCGCGCTTGCCGAGCGGACATTGCCAGCTGGCCATCCCGACATTGCGGTCGCCACTGCGGCGCTGGGGACCGCACTGGACCGGGGCGGTCCCCAGCGCGCTGTGGAAGCGGAGGCTGCCCTGCGGCGCGCGCAGACGCTGTTCGACCGCGCGCTCGTTGAAAGCGATGCGCGGGTCGGGATCAATCTCGACCGACTGGCTGCCAATCTGTTGCGTCAGGGCAAGCATGCGGAGGCGTTGTTCCGCCGCGCGCTCGGGCGGAGCGAACGTGCCGACCCACAGGACGCTAGTGACATCGCGGTCAGCCTCAACAATCTTGCGCTGAGCCTCAGCCGACAGAACCGCTTTGCCGAGGCAGAGTTGCTGCTGCGCCGCGCGCTGGCACTCAAGGAAGCGGTGGTCCCGCGCGACGAAGCCGAACTGGCCGCCAGTCTCGCCAATCTCGCGCTCAACCTGACCAAACAGGGCAGGCTGACCACGGCGGAGCCGCTGAACCGGCGGGCGCTGGCACTGTACGAGGCGGCATTGCCGGCAAATGATCCGCGCATCGCCACGACGCTGAACAATCTTGCCTCGAACCTGCACCAGCAGGGACGGCGGAGCGAGGCCGAGCCGCTGCTCAGAAAAGCGCTTAACTTGCGCGAGGCCTCGGGCGTGTCAGGTGCCGATCTGGCGACGAGCCTCAACAACCTCGCTTTCAATCTGGTGTCTCAGGGGCGGGACCGCGAGGCAGAGCCACTCTATCGCCGGATGATCGCGCTCCATGCGGAGGCTCTCGGGCTGTGGCACCCCGATCGCATCGGTGGTTATGCCAATCTGGCCGCGCTCTACGCTCGCACCGGAAAGGCCCACGCGGAACGTAATATGTTGATGCAGGCGGAGGCCGGGGCGATCGAACGGGTGCGCGCATTCCCCGCGGCGACCGCCGCCGCAAGTGACGAACTCGCGAGCCACCGGGCCTTGTTCACGCGGCATGTGCGCGCGGCCTGGACGCTCGCGAATCCAGTCGTGGAGCGTTAGCGCCGCATATCGCTATCCCGAATCGGGACGATCTTGATTTCGACCCGGCGATTCTGGGCGCGGCCTTCGACCGTTTCGTTCGACGCGATCGGCTGGGTTTCGCCATAGCCGAGCGTTTCGAGCCGTGCGCTCTCGACCCCGCGCATTACCAGATAGTCGGCGACCGCGCGTGCGCGGCGTTCGGACAGGCTCTGGTTGTAGGCGTCGGTGCCCGTCGAATCAGTGTGGCCGTACACGTCTACATAGGTCTGATTGTAGCGGTCGAGCACATCGGCGACCTTGTCGAGCGTCGGGCGGAACTGCGACTGCACGGTTGCGCTGTCGGTGGCGAAGGTGATTCCCGACGGCATCGACAGAATGAGATCGTCGCCGCGGCGGATCACCTCGACGTCGGTGCCCGCAGTGCGTTCGCGAATCTCGCGCTCCTGCCGGTCCATATAATTGCCGATCGCCGCGCCCGCGACCGCGCCGATGCCCGCGCCAACGATCTTCTCGGTCCGGTCGCGGCGGCCGCCGACGATGTCGCCGAGCAGATAGCCGCCCAGCGCGCCGCCGATCGCGCCGATCCCGGCCTTCGACATCCGCTGTTCGCCGGTCACCGGATCGGTCACGCACGCGCCGGTCAGCGCCAGTGCGGCGATGGCGGGGATGACCGCCCAATTGGTTTGAATACGCATCGACTACCTCCATGAACTTTCACGCGCCAAACGGTCCGGGCACGCCCGTTGTTCCGCCTGCGCACCGAGGTGATTTGAATCGCCGGTTGTGAAACGGGGCTGAATGCGACTATGGGGGGCGCAGGCCAATGGACCCGCTTCCCCCCATACCCTGGATCGACGTCGCGATCATTCTCGCACTGGTCGCGCTCAACGGCGTGTTCGCCATGTCGGAGCTCGCGATCGTTTCGGCGCGCAAGGCGCGGCTGGAAGCAATGCTGCGCAGTGGCCGTCGCGGCGTGCAGACCGCGCTCGATCTGGCGTCCGATCCCGGCAAGTTTCTGTCGACCGTCCAGATCGGCATCACCCTGATCGGCATCATCAACGGTGCCTATTCGGGCGCCAGCCTGGGCATGCCGATGGCCGCGCGGATCGAGGCGCTGGGAGTCGAGACGGAGCTGGCCGAAACGATCGGCTTTGCCATTGTGATCGCCTTTACCACCTACGCCTCGCTGATCATGGGTGAGCTGGTGCCCAAGCAATTCGCATTGCGCTCGCCCGAGCCGATCGCGGCGCTTGTCGCGACGCCGATGCTCTGGCTGGCATGGATCACGGCACCGGTCGTCTGGGTGCTCGACCGCAGCAGCGCGCTGGTCTTCCGCGTCCTCGGGCTCAACCGCGAGTCCGAAAATCGCGTGACCGCCGAAGAACTGCACATGATCGTTGCCGAGGCGACCCACTCGGGCGTGATCGAGGAGCATGAGCGCTCGATCATCTCCGGCGTCGTCCGGCTCGCGGACCGTCCGGTGCGCGAGGTGATGACGCCGCGCACCGATGTCGACTGGATCGATGTCAACCTTGACGAAGCCGCGATTCGCGCGGCGCTCGCCGCAACCCCGCACACCCGCCTGCCGGTTGCTGACGGGTCGGTCGATGCGGTGATCGGCGTGGTGCAGGCGCGCGATGTGGTGACCGCATTGATCGAGGGGCGTCCACTCGATCTGCGCGCGCTCGCGCAACCGGCACCGGTGCTACCGGATCAGGTCGATGCGATGGACGCGCTCGGAGCGCTGCGCCGCGCGGCGGTGCCGATGGGCTTCGTGCATGACGAGTACGGGCATTTCGAAGGGATCGTGACCCCCGCCAACCTGCTCGCGGCGATTGCGGGCGAGTTTCTGTCGGACACCGATCCCGGCGACAATCCGGCAATCACGGTGCGCGACGACGGGTCGCTGCTGGTGTCCGGGCAGCTTGCCGCAGATACGTTGGCGGACCGGATCAAGATCGAGCTGCCTGAGGATCGCGATTATGCGACGGTCGCCGGGCTAGCGCTGGCGGTGCTCAAGCGACTCCCCAATGAGGGCGAGAGCTTTGTTGAACAGGGTTGGCGCTTCGAGATCGTCGATATGGACGGGCACAAGATCGACAAGCTGCTGCTGAGCGAAATCGCGGATTAGCCTTCCGCATCGTGCTCCTGCGCGGCGCGTTCGGTCTCCTCTCGTGCGCGCTTACGCTCACGACGCAGGTGTCGGCCCCACCAGAGGATCGTGATCGCGCCCACAGCGAGCAGCGCGATCAGGACCATGTGCGTTACCGTGACCCAACCGAACATTTCGGCCATCCCGGCGGGCGGTATATAGGGTTTCTCGTCCATCGGTCAGGCCTCCCCGCGTCACTGCATAGACGAAATGCGCGAAGGGGCCGATCGGGCCCGTCACTCCTTCGCTGCGCTGCGCACTTCCTGCACTGCCGCCAGTTGGGCCAGCTTGAGGAACTCGTTGCGCCAATAGCCCTGCGGGTGGCCCGCCAGCCCGCGGATCGCGGCATAGCTGTACCCGCCGAGATATTTGTCACCGCGCAGTTTCTGTCCCAACGCCGCCACCGCGACGGCGAACGCCATGTCGCCGCGCGGGGCCGAGGCGGCGCTTAGCAGCGATGCCGCAACCGGCTTTTCGATCAGCCGTGACTCCGCTTCGCCCGGCAGCTTGTAGCGCAGCTTGACGAAGGCCAGTTCGCGTCCCGACGCGGTCGGCGCGGGCGGGCGGTTGCCGTCATAGCGGCGGTCGGGCAGCCAGCCCTTCGCCCCGGTCGGCACGACTTCGTAGAGCGCGGTCACCTGATGCCCGGCGCCGATATCACCCGCGTCGACCGCATCATTGTCGAAATCCTCTTCGGCCAGCGCGCGGTTCTCGTATCCGATCAGCCGATACTGGCTGACCTGTGCCGGGTTGAACTCGACCTGGACCTTCACGTCCTTGGCTATGGTGAAGAGCGAGGCGGACAGCTCGTCGTCGAGCACTTTCTGCGCTTCCATCGCCGAATCGATATAGGCGTAGTTGCCATTGCCGAGATCGGCGATGCGCTCCATCAGCGCCTCGTTGTAATTGCCCTCGCCAAAGCCGAGTGTGGTCAGTGTGACGCCGCTGTCGCGATACTTCTTCACCATCGCCTCCAGCGCCTTGTTGTCGCTGACCCCGACATTGAAATCGCCATCGGTGGCGACGAAGATGCGGTTGATCCCGCCCTTGATGAAGTTCGCACTGGCGATGTCATAGGCGAGCTGAAGCCCTGCAGCCCCCGCCGTCGATCCGCCCGCTTCGAGGCAGTCGAGCGCGGCGCGGATATGCTTCGGGCTGGAGGTCGGGTCGAGCACGACCCCCGCTGCACCCGCATAGACGACGATCGAGACGCGATCCTTGGGCGTGAGCTTGTCGGCGAGCATCGTCAGCGCGCGCTTGACCAAAGGCAGCTTGTCGTCGCTGCTCATCGACCCCGAAACATCGACCAGGAAGACGAGGTTCGCGGCGGGCCGCCCCTGCGCGGTCACGTCATAGCCGCGCAGCCCGATGCGGACGAGGCGGGTGTCGGGGTTCCACGGGGTCTGCGCGACATCGGTGGTGACGCTGAACGGCTGTTGCCGCGACGCGGGCAGGGGATAATCGTAGCGGAAATAATTGATCATCTCCTCGGTCCGCACCGCTTGGGCGGGGGGCGTCTGCCCCTTTTGCAGGAAGCGGCGGACATTGGAGTAGGCGCCGGTGTCGACATCGACCGAGAAGGTCGAGACCGGCGCGGTCGCCACCGACTGGATCGAAGCGACCTCCTTGCCCTCATAGCGTTCGCGATTGTCCCGTGCGCCATAGGGGGCGGTGGCGGCATAGCCCGGTGCGGCGCGCTGCGCTGAAACATCGGCGGACGATCCAGGTGCGATCCGGGGCGAGGGCGCGGCGGTCACGACGGGCGGCGGTGGTGGGGGAGGGGGTGCCATCGGCACCGGAGCGATGTAGCTTCGCCCGCCCACGGCCCTGCGCGGATGCGAGGCGGTCGCGCCGCCGGGACGATAGGAACCGATTTTGCACCGCACCGGCGAGTCATTGTCGACGCGTGGTGGTACGGGCCTGCGAACTTGAGGGGCGCTGGCGGACGGCGGCGGCGCGGCTGCGCCAAGCAGCAGCGAGAGCGAGACGAGGGCGGCGGTGCGCTTCATGGAGCTTCCCCTTTGGTCGCGATAGGTGCGTCAAGGGGTGCGCCGCGCGGGATGAGCCGCAGATGAACGGGTGATAATGTTACATTGCC
>JBHYGP010000120.1:0-5358 GCA_051858935.1 Sphingomonas sp. | reverse complement strand
TGAAGGGGAGGGGCTTGATGGCCTCACGCTTCGGCTTCCGCCTCGCCCTCGCCCTCGGGCGTCGATTCGAACCATGCCTCAACCGGGCCGGAGAGCTTGATCGTCAGCGGGTTGCCCTTGCGGTCCATGGTCTTGCCGACCTGGACGCGGATCCAGTTTTCCGAGATGCTATATTCCTCGACATCGCGGCGCTCGACGCCCTTGAAACGGATGCCGATGCCGCGCTGAAGCACGGCCTGGTCGAAATGGGGGCTCTTCGGATTGACCGAGAGCCGGTCGGGAGGAGTGTCGCTCATGGCGCGCCCTCTAAACAAAAGCGGCGCGGGAATAAACCCGCGCCGCCCTTTGTTATTGCTGCGGTCCGATCAGCGGCAGTAGCGTACCTTCACGCGGCGGCCGAGATACGGGTCATAGACCCGGCGAACCGAGCAACCGCGCCAGCCGCGGCGCTCATATTCGCGATAATGATAGCCGTCGCGCGGATAGTAGCCGCGATTGTCATAGTAGCGACGGTCGTAATCGTAGCGGCGATCATAGCGGTCGTAACGATCACGGCTCGACGATGCGATGGCCGCGCCGATTGCAATGCCGGCGATTCCCGCGACGACGGCTGCGCCGGTATTGTCGCGATCGCGGTGACGATAGCGCTGGGCTTCCGCCGGCGCCGCCACGGTGAGGGCGGTGGCGCCGAGTGTCAGGCCGAGCACCGCCTTGGTCAGGGTGATCTTCATGGCTGTCCTCCTCGTGCAGTCTGCACATTCACTGACGCCAAAAACGCATGGGCGGCGTCATGGATGCACGATGGGCGAGTCGTCCTGAACTCCGACGGAATCGCATGTTCACTTGCGGTTTAGGTGGCAGGACGCGATGGAGGCGGCGAACAAGGAGCTCCTACCCCGATGAACCTGTGGCTGATGAAATCCGAACCCGATGTGTTCAGCTGGGACGATCTGGTCCGCGACGGCAGCACCGAATGGGACGGCGTGCGCAACCATACCGCGGCGGGCAATCTGCGCGCGATGAAGTTGGGCGACCGGGCATTCTTCTACCACAGCAATATCGGGCTGGAGATCGTCGGCATCATGGAGGTGAGCCGCGAAGCGAAGCCCGATGGCGAGGGCAAGCATTGGGTGTCGGTCGAGATGAAGCCGGTCGAACCGCTGCCAAACCCGGTGACGCTGAAGATGGTCAAGGCCGAGCCGCGCCTCGCCGCGATGGAGCTGGTCAAATATTCGCGGCTTTCCGTCGGCAAGGTTAGCGCGAAAGAGTGGGACGTGGTGCTGGAGATGGCGGGACGCTGAGCCACTTCAATCCCCCCCGCCAGGGGGAGGTGTCAGCGCAGCTGACGGAGGGGGAGGACGGCTGCGTCCTCTAGCCTCTGGCCGATACCCTTCCTCCCCCTCCGTCGCCTTCGGCACCACCTCCCCCTGGCGGGGGAGGATTGAAGGATGGGGAACCCCTTTCCCGCCGCTCCGTTCATCGCGCATGGGGAGCGGGCCGACAGTGACAGTTGAACTTCGAATCCCCCCGCCGCTATGGGCGCACGGGTGAGCGACCTCGACCTCCCCCCACCCTCGGGCCGTTTCGACGGGATCGAGCATGTCTTCCCGGTACGTGTCTATTTTGAGGACACCGACCTGTCGGGAGTAGTGTATCACGCCAATTACCTGCGGTTCATGGAACGCGCGCGATCCGATATGCTGCGCTGTGCCGGGATCGACCAGCGGGCGGCGCACGAGGCGGGTGAAGGCGTGTACGTCGTCCGCAACATCGCCATTCGTTACGTGGCCCCGGCGCGGCTCGACGATGCGTTGGTGGTCGTCAGCCGGGTACTGCGTGTGCGGGCAGCGTCAGTAGATATTCAGCAACGAGTCATGCGGAACGGGGAATTGCTGACCCAGGCGGATGTGGAAGCGGCGTTCGTGACCCCGACGGGGCGCGCGCGGCGGCAACCGCCGGAGTGGGTCGAAGCGTTCGTGCCGCTTGTTTGGAAGGGAAATTGAGCGACACATGGACTGGTTCGCGAATCTGAAATTCGATGGCTCCTCCTATCTCGGCCTGTTTTTGCAGGCCGAATGGGATGTGAAGGCGATCATGATCGGCCTGGCGCTGGCCAGCATCTGGACCTGGGCGATCATCCTGTCGCTGCGCGGGCGCATCGCCGCGGCGCGCAAGGCAGCCGACCGGTTCGAGGGGGATTACCGCAAGAGCGACGATATCGACGCCTTTCACCGCCTGCACGGCGACGAGGATCATCCTTCGGCGCGCGTATTCGCGGCGGGGGTGACCGAATGGCGGCGCTCGACCGGCGGACGCGCGCTCGACAAGGACGGCGTGCGTGAGCGGCTGGCGACGACGATGGGCGCGGCGGTCGCGCTTGAGGTCGATCGCCTGTCCGACCGGCTCAACATCCTCGCGACAATCGGCGCGACTGCGCCCTTCGTGGGCCTTCTCGGCACGGTGCTCGGCATCATGCGCAGCTTCACCGCGATTGCGGGCGCACAGAGCACCTCGCTCGCAGTGGTCGCGCCTGGCATTGCCGAAGCGCTGTTCGCGACCGCGATCGGCCTGTTCGCCGCGATCCCCGCCGTCATCGCCTATAACCGCTTCAGCCACGGAATCGACAAGGTCGAGGCGCGGCTCAACCGCTTTGCAGATGGCTTCCACGCGACGCTCAGTCGCCAACTCGATAGCGCGCCGGCGGGCGGCAAGCCGGTGCTCTGATGGGGGCCAACCTCCCCTCCTCGCGCGGCAAGGGGCGGCGCGCGCCGATGGCGGACATCAACGTCACGCCGCTGGTCGACGTGATGCTGGTGCTGCTGATCATCTTCATGGTCACTGCGCCGCTGCTGACGGCGGGCGTGCCGGTGAATCTGCCCGAAAGCCGCGCCAAGCCGCTGGAGCAGGACGAGAAGCCGATCCAGATTTCGATCGACGAGAAGGGTACCATCTTCCTCGACGACAGCGAGGTGGCCGAAGCCCAACTGCCCGCGCTGCTCGGAGAGATTGCCAGCGCGCGCGGCGAGGAGAAGCCGCAAGTGTTCCTGCGCGCCGACACGCGGCTCGATTACGGCAAGGTCATGGGCGTGATGGGCGAGCTCAACCGTGCGGGGCTGAACAAGGTGTCGCTCGTCACCACGGGTGAGGGCAAGAACTGATGGCGATGGCGATCGACCGCAGGGAAGGCGTCGGCGTGGCGGTGGCGATCGTCGCCCATGCCGCGCTGTTCGCCCTGCTGTCGCTCAGCATCTTTCCCAGTGCCGATCCACTCAAGATCAAGCCGGTGCCGATCGAGGTGTCGCTAACCGACGAGGCGGGACTGGTCAGCGAAGCGCCGTTGATCGAGAAGGAAGCCCCCGCCGAGCGGCTGGCCGAGGTCCCCGCCCCGCCCGAACCCGATTCGCCGCCGCCAGTGCCGGAGACCCAGCCCGAACCGGTCGCCAAGCCCGACCCGACCCCGCCCAAGGCCGCGCCGGCCCCTGCGCCCAAGCCGCAGCCCAAGGCGGAGGCGAAAAAGTCGAACCCCGCCCAGGCCAAGGCGCAGCCGAAGACGGAGCGTAAGAATGCGACGCCAACGGGCCGACTGACCGGCATCGTCGATGGCCTGACCGATCAGGCGAGCAAGGGCAAGGCGACAACCCCGCAGGCGGCGCAGATGGGCCCCGAGGTGCGGTCATCGATCTTTGGCCTGATCCGGCGGCAAGTAAAGCCGCATTGGCGCGCACCGACCGGGGCGGACGTCAATCTGCTCGCGACGATCGTCGAGGTGCGACTGAACAAGGATGGCTCGCTCGCCGCGCCACCGCGCATTGTCGATCAGACGGGCGAAACGGAGAGCAATCGCCCCCAGCAGGAGCTGCATAAGGAGCGCGCGCTGGCCGCGATCCGGCTCGCTGCGCCCTTTGAAGGGTTGCCCGAGGAATATTATGACGGCTGGAAAGCCTTCCGACTGTCCTTCGACAGGAGACTGTGAATGAAGTTGCGCACCATCTTTGCCGCGACCACGGCGTTGTTCGTCGCGGCCCCCGCCTTTGCTCAGCAACAGCCGGCGGCCCAGCCGACCGCTCCGGCCGGCGAGAGCCAGGAACTGCCCACCATCGACGTGACCGATGAGAGCGCGCAGGACATGACGATCATCGTCCCGCCAATGCCGACGCAGCAGGTCGTCAGCACGCCGGCGGGCAGCACCGATGCGCTCGGCCGCCAGATCGCGCAGATCATTACCGACAATCTGCGCAATTCGGGCCTGTTCAAGCCGCTCGGCCCTACGGGAGTGCGCGCTGTGCCGGTAAGCGAGGTGAGCGCGCCGGACTTCGGATACTGGCGCGGGGCGACGGCGCAGGCGCTGGTTCAGGGCTTTGTGCGCGCCAATGGCGACGGCAATCTGACCGTGGGCTGCTATCTCTACGATGTCGCGCTTGGCACCGAATTGGCGCGCGAGGGGTTCATCGTGCGCCCCGCCGACTGGCGGCGCGCGGCGCATAAATGTTCGGACACGATCTATGCCCGCCTGACCGGCGAAGGGCCGTATTTCGACAGCCGCGTCATCTATGTCTCGGAAACCGGGCCGAAGAACCGTCGCATCAAGCGGCTGGCGATCATGGATCAGGACGGCGCCAACCACCGCTTCCTGACCAACGGCCAGTCGATCGTGCTGACCCCGCGCTTCTCGCCCGATGAGCGGCGTATCGCCTATATGAGCTACCAGAACGACAAGCCGTCGCTCTATGTCTATGACCTGTCCAACGGGACGCAGCGGTTGCTGGTGACCAATGTCAGCCTGGCCTTTGCGCCGCGCTTCTCGCCCGATGGCCGCTGGATCCTGTTCACCATGTCGGTCGCAGGCAATGCCGATGTCTATCGCATCGCGGCAACCGGCGGCACACCGCAGCGGCTGACCACTGCGCCGGGGATCGATACGGGGGGCAGCTATTCGCCCGATGGCAGCCGCATCGTGTTCGAGAGCGACCGTTCGGGCAGCCAGCAGCTCTATGTGATGAATGCGGACGGATCGAACCAGCAGCGGATCAGCTTTGGCGGCGGGCGTTATGCCACCCCGGCATGGAGCCCGCGCGGCGACCTGATCGCCTTTACGCGCATGGGCGGAGGGTTTCGCATCGGCGTGATGAACCCGTCAGGCGGCGGCGAGAAATTGCTGACCGACGCCTGGGGCGATGAGGGGCCGAGCTGGTCGCCCAATGGCCGCGTGCTGCTCTTCTCACGCGGGGCGCAGGGGCCGTCGGGCAAGTCCGACATCTGGTCGGTGGACCTGACCGGCAGCACCTCGCGACGGATTCCGACCCAATTGGACGGTTCCGATCCCTCATGGGGACCGCTACGCCCCTGAATTGGGTTGAC
>JBHYGP010000119.1:0-5373 GCA_051858935.1 Sphingomonas sp. | reverse complement strand
CCTTGCCGATATCAGCGAGGCGGGCATGGCGGAAACCGCAGCTTTGCTCGGCGACGCCCCAGTGACGATGCACCAGCTCGACGTGCGCGATCGCGGCGCATGGGACGGCGCGTTGGCGGACTTCACCGCGGCGAGCGGCGGTCGGCTCGACGTGCTGTTCAACAATGCCGGCATCGGCGTCGGCGGGGTGTTCGCCGACACGCCGGTGGATGAGCTGCAACGCTGCGTCGACATCAATCTGATGGGCGTGGTGTGGGGCGCGCATGCCGGGCACAAATATCTGAAGGCGAGCGGCGGCTGCCTGCTCAACACCGCGTCGGCGGCGGGCATCTATGGCACCGGCGGGGTCGCGATCTATTCGGCGACCAAGTTTGCCGTGCGCGGCTTTACCGAATCGCTCGACGGCGAATGGGTCGCCGACGGCATCCGGGTCCGCGCGCTGATGCCCAGCTTCATCGACACCGCGATCCTCGACGGCCTGCCGGTGGGCAGCAATTCGACGATGCGCGAACGCGTGAAGGCGGCGCGGCTGGAATTCACCCCCGTCGAAGAGGCGGCGCGCCTCGCCTGGGAAGCCGTGCATGGCGACCAGCTGCATACATTGGTCGGCAAGACCGCGCGCCGCATGTGGTTCGCCGCGCGCTTCATGCGAGGGTCAATGCGCAAGCAGGCGCGGGGTGGGAAATGAGGGCCGGGCTGTTCGCCACCGCCGCGCTCGCGCTGACCGGATGCGCGGGGCAGGGGCGTGCGCCCGAGCCGCAGGACCGCTTCATGCGGGCGATCGCGGCGCATTGCGGCAAGGCCTATGCCGGGCGCGTCGTCACCACCGATGCGGCGGATGCGAGCTTTGCCAGCCAGCCGTTGGTGATGCACGTCGCGGCGTGCGAGACGGACGGCATCCGCATCCCCTTCCATGTCGGCGAGGATCGCTCGCGCACCTGGGTGCTCACCCGCACCGCGACCGGCATCCGGCTCAAGCACGACCATCGTCATGAAGATGGGACCAGCGATGTCCTGACCATGTATGGCGGCGACACCGCCACGCCCGGGACGGCGGAGCGGCAGGACTTCCCGGTCGACGCCGATTCGATCGCGCTGTTTCGCGCTAACGATCGCGCCGTATCGGTCACCAATGTCTGGGCGATGGAGGTGACACCGACGCGCTTCGCCTATGAACTGCGCCGCCCCGGGCGCCATTTCCGCGTGGAGTTCGACCTGACCACGCCGATCGCAACGCCGCCGTTGCCATGGGGTTGGAAAAACTAGGCGCGCACCATCGCCGCCCAGGCATAGCCGCGCAGCAGCGTCTCGAACCCGAATTGCAGCCCCTGCTCGCGCGCGACATGCTTGACCGCCACTGGCAGCTCGCGGCGCGGGGTGACGTGGAACCGCGCGAGCCACCCGAACAGCATCCGCCGCCACCAGTGCGGCATCTGCTCCTGCTGCCCGAAATCGACGATGTGCAGCACCCCGCCCGGCGCCAGCACCCGCGCGCTCTGCGCGATGGCGCCGACCCAATCGGGAATCATCGACAGCGTATAGCTGGCAAACACCCGGTCGAACGCCGCGATCCCGAACAGGGTTTGCGGGTCGAACGCCGTGGCATCACCCTGTGCCAGCACGATCCGGTCCGACAGCCCGGCCTTCGCCACCTTTGCGCGCGCCGTCTCCAGCATCGCTTCGGAAATATCGACGCCATAGAAATGCGCGTTCGGCCAGCGCCGCGCGGCGAGGATCAAATTGCGCGCGGTGCCGCACCCGACCTCCAGCACCGTGCCCCTCGGCGGCGGCACCAAATGTTCGATCAGCCGGTCGCGGCCCAGCAGATAATATTTGCGGGTCGCATCATAAATGTGCCGCTGCATCGCATAGACCGCGTCCATGCGCCCGGCATGACCGGAATCCGCTGTCACGGCTTGAGGCGATAGAGGTGCACGCCGCCATAAATGGCCGAACGGTCGCGCGCGGTAAAGCCGAGCGATGCGGCTTCGGCATAGTCCCACCGATCAAGGATCGCATCGGGCACGCGACCCGGCAACAGCGTCGGCGCGGCCGCAGTACGGAACAGCACCCGCGCACCCGGCTTGGCGGTCCGCGTAATCGCGGTCCACAACCGCGTCAGCTGCGCATCGGTCATCCAGTCCTGCGCATCGAGCAGGATATAGCGGTCGAGCGATCCGTCCGGCATCGAATCGAGATACTCGACGAAATTCTGGTGCCGTACCTCGACCCGCTCGGCGCGGTCGCGCACCAGTTCGTAATTGGTCGCGCGCAGGTACGGCGGCAGCGGTGCGTCGGCACCCTCGCCATAGCCGCGCCCGAACGCCTGCCATGCGAAATAATTGTCCGACAGGTCGAAATCGCACGCCAGCTTCTCCAGCCGCCCACGCAGCACCGCGCCGATCCCGCGCGGATCATCGCCTGCCAGCGCCTCATATTGCGCGGGCGGAATGCCGAGGCCGAACAGCGACGCCGGCTGGTCGATCAGCCAGCGCACGAATTTCTTGTCGAACACCGGGGCAAGGCGGCTCTCAAAGATCGCCCGCTGCTCCTCCACGCTCTTCGCGGCGAGCAATTCGCGCGGGTCGATGCGGTAGAGCTTGGCGAGCAGATGCGCCGCGCCGATGAACCCGCCGAGCAGCCCGCGCTTGTAGAAGCCCCCGGCAAAGCCCTTGATCCGCCGCCGCCCGGCCAGATCGCGCCCCTCCCAATAGCGCCGCGTCGCGTCATCCAGATGCGGGCGCAGCCATTCCTTATACGCCGCGACATTCTCCGGCCGGTTCGCCTGCGCGAAAAATCGGTGGAACGCTGCATGATCGGGCAGATGCACCGCCGCCGCACGCTTCAACTTGTTCAGCGCGATATGCGCGGTGTTGAGGTCGACTGCGGTGATCTTCGCCGGATTCGCGGTCAGATAGGACAGGACGTTGCACCCGCCGCTCGCGATCGTCACGATATGGCAATCGGGCGTGATCGCCAGCGCCTCCATATCGACCTCCGGGTCTTCCCAGATCTGCGCATAGACCAGCCCCCGGAACGCGAAGGTAAAGGCGCGTTCGAGCAGCCCTTCCTTGCTCAGATGCTCATGGCGGTGGACGGCATTGCGGACAGCCCCGTTGCGCGGCTGGCTGGCGTTCGAACCCATCAAATCGGCTCCCCGGGGAAAGGTGTTTCCCTCGGGGCGCGCTTATGGCGGTTGCGTGTCAGCTACGTGACCATGAACGTCACGGAAGCGTCATGGACCAGAGCCCAATTCCTCCCCTGCGACGCAGGGGAGGAATGGCGCTTGTCTCAATCCCGACAATAACCCTCGCCCGGCGCGGCGATCAGGCAGTCTTTCTTGCCCGCCAGCCATTTCAGGCCCGTCGCTTCGCCATCGCCTGCGACCAGCCGGACGCGTTCCTCGCCGCGCCGGAACACGATGCCGCGCGCGCTCGCGCGCCCGTCAAAGGTTCCGGTATCGCCCGCATCCACGCTCCAGGTGTTGGTGATGCGATAGCGGCCCGGCGCGCCGCCCTTTGCGATCTCCAGCACCAGCCCCTCGACCCCCACCCATTTGCCGATCCATGAATCACGCTCCGGCGCGCGTTCGGCCAGCCGGTCGCGTCGCGCCTCGCGCGTTACATTCTGTGCGACCGCCTCGGCATTGGCGATGGCGTTCTCGACCAAAGCCGCTTGTTGTTCATTGCTCAGATCTCCGCCGCAACCGGACAGCAACGCAACAGCACCCATCCACAGCAAAATCCGCACGCCACATCTCCACCGGTCGAATAGTGCGATCCGGTGTAGCCATCGCCGCGCCGAACGCCTAGAGAGCGCGTCATCCATTCAGCTCAAGGGTCGAACCGCTCTTCCCATGCGTATCGCCATTGCTTCGGACCACGCCGCCATCGACCTCAAGGCGGCGCTTGCCGACTGGTTGCGCGGCGCGGGCCATGACGTCGCCGACCTCGGCCCGGACAGCGCCGCCAGCGTCGATTATCCCGATTTCGGCTACAAGCTCGCCGCAGCGATTGCCGACGGCAGCGCGCAGCGCGGCATCGCCTTATGCGGCAGCGGCATCGGCATCTCGATCGCGGTCAACCGCAATCCCGCCGCGCGCTGTGCGCTGGTGTCGGAGCCGCTCTCCGCCGCCCTTGCGCGTGAGCATAATGATGCGAACGTCGTCGCCATGGGCGCCCGGCTGATCGGGGTCGAGATGGCGAAAGCCTGCATCACCGCATTCCTCGCCACCGACTTCGGCGGCGACCGGCACCAGCGCCGCGTGGACAAGCTGACGTCCCCGGCTCTCTGAAGGACAGACACATGAGCACCAACCCCATCAGCGCCATCCGCTCGGACGGCTTCTTCACCACCGCGCTCGCCGACGCGGACCCCGCCGTGTTCGCGGGCGTCGCGCACGAGCTGGAGCGCGAGCAGTTTCAGATCGAGCTGATCGCCAGCGAGAATATCGTGTCAAAGGCGGTGCTGGAGGCGCAGGGCAGCGTTTTCACCAACAAATATGCCGAGGGCTATCCCGGCAAGCGTTACTATCAGGGCTGCCACCCCTCGGACGAGGTCGAGCAGCTCGCGATCGACCGCGCCAAGCAGCTGTTCAACTGCGGCTTCGCCAACGTTCAGCCGCATTCGGGCGCGCAGGCGAACGGCGCGGTGATGCTCGCGCTGACCAAGCCCGGCGATACGATCATGGGGCTCAGCCTCGATTCGGGCGGTCACCTGACGCACGGCGCGAAGGCGGCGATGAGCGGCAAATGGTTCAACGCGATCCAATATGGCGTCGATCCGGTCACGCACCTGATCGATTTCGACGAGGTTGCGGCCAAGGCGCGTGAGCATCAGCCCAAGCTGATCATCGCGGGTGGTTCCGCCTATCCGCGCCATATCGATTTCGCCAAGTTCCGCGCGATCGCGGATGAGGTCGGCGCGCTGTTCATGGTCGACATGGCGCATTTCGCAGGGCTCGTCGCCGGTGGCGTCCACCCGACTCCGTTCGGCCATGCGCATGTCGTGACCACCACCACGCACAAGACGCTGCGCGGCCCGCGCGGCGGCATGATCATGACCGATGACGAAGCGATCGCGAAGAAGATCAACTCGGCGGTCTTCCCTGGCCTGCAGGGCGGCCCGCTGATGCACGTCATCGCCGCCAAAGCGGTGGCGTTCGGCGAAGCGCTGCGCCCCGAGTTCAAGAGCTATGCAGCGGCAGTGGTCGAGAATGCCAAGGTGCTCGCCGCGACGCTGACCGAGCGCGGCGCGGCGGTCGTCTCAGGCGGCACCGACACGCATCTTGCGTTGATCGACCTCACCCCGCTCGGCGTCACCGGCAAGGACGCCGACGAGGCGCTCGAGCGCGCAGGCATCACCTGCAACAAG
>JBHYGP010000118.1:0-5376 GCA_051858935.1 Sphingomonas sp. | reverse complement strand
GTCGCCCCGCGCGGCATTTGCGCGCGCGCACCTGTCCGCGCGCCCAGTCATGCATTGCCGGGGTCATGGTCGGCGGTTCGCGATAGGGCAAGGCTGGCAGGCTGTCCCAATCGATCGGGCCAGGCGTTGGCGCATCCTGCCGCGCGACGGGATCGCCCTGCGCGCTGGCCAGCGCGAGGAGGGAGGCGATGATCACCGGCCGGTCGATCCGAAGCCGCCGCCGCCGCGCGCGGTCTCGTCGAGGCTGTCCACCTCGTCGAACGTTGCGCGTTGCACCGGGGCGGGCACCAACTGGGCGATTCGCTCGCCGCGTACGATCGCAAAGGGCTCACTGCCGAGATTGGCGAGGATCACCTTCACCTCGCCGCGATAATCCTCGTCGATCGTGCCGGGCGTGTTGAGGCAAGTGATGCCGTGCTTGAGCGCCAGGCCCGAACGCGGGCGCACCTGCACCTCATAGCCCGGCGGAATCGCGATCGCGAAGCCGGTGGCGACCGCGTGGCGCGCGCCGGGGGCGAGGGTCAGGTCCTCGGCCGCGACCACGTCCATCCCCGCCGCGCCGGTAGTAGCATAAGCGGGCAGGGGCAGCCCCGCGCCATGTGGCAGGCGCATCAGGCGGATGGCGATCGGTGCGGACATCAGCTGCGCCTCGGCAGTGCGGCGGCGAGGCGGCGGGCGGCCTCGATCACCTGCGGATCCTCCAGCACGGGTGCGGTGCGGTCGGGAATGATGCGGAAATCGGTGGCGATGCCGCGCAGGCTCAGCGCCTCGGCATAGCTGCGCGAGAAGCGGGCGGGGACGCGCGTGTCGGCCCCGCCGATCAGGATCGCCGCGCGCAGGCCGGGCTGGATGCCGCCCGCAGTCTGCAGCGGGTCGAGGCTGACCAGCTTTTCCTTCCAGCGCGGCTCATTCGGCTCGCGTGTCGCGCGGTATTTGCGCCATTCGGGCAAGGCGCAGGGGCAGGAGACGAGGACGATCCCGTCGACCAGTCCCGGCCGCAGTCCGGCAAGGTTCGCGACCACGATCGCGCCGCCTGCTTCACCGATCGCGACCACGCGCGCGCGGCGGTAACGGGTGCGCAATGCGGCAATGGCTTCGCCGACCGCGGCAATCCGCTCGGGAGTGTAATCGTCGGTGCCGCTAGTCCCGCGCGTCCCCGGCGACTGACCGCCCAAGCCATCGGAATAGCCGGGGCGCAACAGGCGAACCACCGCGCTGCCCGGCTCGGCCGCGGCGAGCGTGCGTGCGAATTCGCTGGTGTCGATCTTGGTTCGGATGCCGTCGCCATGCACCACGACGTAGAGCGTCGGCGCGGCGCTCGGCTTCGCCCCATAGCCTTGCGTGAACAGCTTCGGTGCGCCGGGCGCGCGCATCTGCTCCCCGGCGGTACAGCCCGCGATCAACAGCGGGAGCAGGGCAAGTGCGAACTTAGAGCGCATCGGCGATCCGTTCGGCGAGGCGGCGTGCGACATCGGCCTTGGCAAGTCGTTCCCAGCTTTCCACGCCCGATTCCGTAACCAGATGAACAAGATTGGATTCGCCCCCCATCACATCGCCGGACACATCATTGGCGACAATCCAGTCTGCGCCCTTGCGCGACCGTTTAGCGACCGCATGTTCGACCACCCGTTCGGTTTCGGCGGCGAAACCGATGACGAGGGGCGGGCGGCGCTCGCTTTTCGCCAGGCCGGTGAGAATGTCCGGGTTTTCGACCAGCGCCAGCGCGGGCGCGGCCTCACCCTTTTTGATCTTCTGGTCCGCCGCATCGCCAGCGCGCCAGTCGGCGACGGCGGCGACCATGACGGCGGCGTCGGCGGGGAGGGCGGCATCGACCGCGCTCGCCATCTGTCGCGCGGTCTCGACATCGACCCGCTCGACCCCGGCAGGAGTCGCCAGCGCCACCGGCCCGGCGACCAGCGTCACCCGCGCGCCCAGCGCGGCGAGCGCGCCGGCAATCGCAAATCCCTGTTTCCCCGAAGACCGGTTGGCGATGTAGCGCACCGGATCGATAGGCTCATGCGTCGGCCCGGCGGTCACGAGGATGTGTTTGCCCTTGAGCCGCCCCGAGGACGGCGCGAGCGCAGCCTCGATCGCGCGCAGGATGGCCTCTGGCTCGGGCAGGCGGCCGGGACCGAATTCGCCGCATGCCATTGGCCCTTCATCGGGCTCCATCACGCTCACACCATCGGCCCGCAGCGTTTCGACATTGCGGCGGGTCGCGGCGTGCTGCCACATCCGCACGTTCATCGCGGGCGCCGCCAGCACCGGCTTGTCCGTGGCGAGCAGCAGGGTGGTGGCCAGATCATCGGCAAGGCCCGCCGCCATCTTCGCCAGCAGATCGGCGGTGGCGGGCGCGACGACCACCAGATCGGCGGCGCGGCTGAGCTGGATATGCCCCATCTCCGCCTCGTCCTTGAGGTCCCACAATGTCGTATAGACCTGATTCTCGGATAGGGCGGCTAGCGTCATCGGCGTCACGAAATGCTGCCCGCCCGCAGTGACCACGCAGGTGACCGAATGGCCCGCCTTGCGGATCAGCCGGACCAGCTCGCACGCCTTATACGCCGCGATGCCGCCGCCGACGATGAGGAGAATGCGCTTCATCGGTCGAGCTTTGTCACGACCACCCGCCTTCTGTCGAGGGCACGCACCCACAGATCGCGCAACCCGTCGGGCGCAAAGGCCAGGCCGATCAGGAAGGCGGGGGCAATGATCAGCCCCCAGTAGAAGGTGTCGAGCCGCGCGAACAGGCTGATCACCAGCGCATAGGCACAGAAAGTGGCGAGCGCGCGCAACGCCAACGGATCGCGCCAGCTCGCCCAGCCGAATAGCGCCAGCGCGACGAGGACGGCGGCAAACGCGGGCGGCAGCAGTTGCACCCCCGTCGCCAGCGTCATCGCGCGCACGAACAGGCCGAAGCCGTTCATCCCCGCCCAGCCCGGCGACATGGCATCAAGCGGCCCCGTCACGCCATGGACGGCGACGGCATGCGCGGTGAGCGCGATGGCGAACATGCCCAGCGCGGCGGCCCATCCCGCCGCCTCGCGCTTATGCCCCTCGGCAAAGGCGATTCCTGCCATGACGACCACATAGAGCGCGGCAGTCTCGCGGATCAGCATCGCGATCGCAGCGATCGCCGCTGCCTCGACCCAGCGGCCGGGACGACGCAGCGCCAGGCTCAGCGCGACGAGCAGCCCCGCCCAAATCTCATGAAATGCCACCAGCCCGCTCTGAACAAATGCCAGCATCCCCGCAGTGAGCAGCACCAAAGCTACCAGCCGCGCGGGCCAGCGCGGCAAAGCCTCGGCAATGCGGCGATACCAGCTCCACGCCGTCGCCGCGGCGAGCGCATAGAGCAGCGCGATGATCGCCAGCGCGGGCAACGCGCCCTGAACCACCGCCAACCCCGGCATCCGAAAGGTCAGGAACGGCCGCAGCGGGTAGCTGCCCGCGCGCAGCGCATCGGCGGCTGCGCGGTAATAGCCCTCGCCATGCGCCACCGCTGCGACGATACCTTCATACAGCGCGACATCGCCCTGCCGATCTGCCCCCGCACCGGTCGCGCCCGGCGCTGGCAGGGGCACGAACAGCACGGTCAATGCGCCAAGGATCAGCAACGCCACTCCCGCCAGCACCCAGCGGGCGCGGTTCACCGGCAGCGCGGCGAAGCGGCTAGGGGCGGAGAGCCAAAGGGGCGCGCGGGTCATCGTGACCGCATGTCAGCCAAACAGCAGCGTAGCGGCGACACCTGCACCCGCGGCAAGCAGCGCAACCACGGCGTAGCGCCAGCCGCCACCAACGCGTACCACCTCGATCTCGCGCAGCGGCGGGGCGGGGGGCGCGCCGCCGGGATCGGGGAAGTGCCGCTCGATGTTGCGGATCAGCTTGGGCAGCCGCGCGAGCGTCTTGAGGTCTTCCGAAATCCGGTCGGCGATGAACGCTTCCGGCCCCAATTCGGTGCGGATCCATTCGCGCACGAACGGCGCGGCGCTGTCCCACAAATTAATCTCGGGGTGCAGCCGCGTCGCGACGCCCTCGACCATCACCATCGTCTTTTGCAGCAGCAGCAGGTGCGGCTGGGTCTGCATGTCGAAATCGCGGGTGATGTTGAACAGGCTGTCGAGCATCATGCCGACGCTCATGTCCTTGACTGGCAGTCCGCGCATCGGCTCACCCACGGCGCGCAGCGCGGTCGCGAACTCGGCGACATTGTGGTGGGCGGGGACATAGCCCGCCTCGAAATGAATCTCGGCGACGCGCCGATAATTGCCGGTGATCAGGCCATAGAGAATCTCCGCCAGCCACACCCGCGCGCGCCGGTCGATCCGCCCCATGATGCCGAAATCGATCGCCGCGATCCGGTCGCCGGGCAGGGCGAACAAATTGCCCTGATGCATGTCGGCGTGGAAAAATCCTTCGGAGATCGCCTGCCGCAGAAAGGCGCGGACCAACATATGCGCCAGCTTTTCCGTGTCATGGCCCGCAGCGATCAGCGCGTCGCGGTCCGACAGCTTGATGCCGTCGATCCACTCCAGCGTCATCACCTTGCCGGTCGTGCGCTGCCAGTCGATCGCGGGGACGGTGAAGTCGGGCTCCGCCTCCATCGATTCGGACAGTTCCGACGCCGACGCCGCTTCGCGCCGCAGGTCCAGCTCGCGCGCGGTCCAGCGTTTGAACGTTTCGATGACGAGGCGCGGGCGCAGCCGCGCGACCTCACCGCCCTGTCCTTCGAGCTGGGCCGCAGCCCATTCATAGGTCTCGATCGCGCGTGCGAACTCGCCTTCGATCCCCGGCCGCAGCACCTTGACCGCAACCTGCTGGCCGTCGGTGGTGATTGCGCGATGGACCTGCGCGATCGACGCGGCGCCGATCGGGGCTTCTTCGATCGACGCGAACAGATCCGCGATGGGTCGTCCGAAGCTGGTTTCCATCGCCTCACGGATCACCGCGAAGGGAACGGGGGGCAGTGCGTCCTGCAGGCGCAACAGGTCATGCGCCGCCGCCTCGCCGATCAGGTCGGGGCGGGTCGCGAGCGTCTGGCCGAGCTTGATCGCCGCCGGGCCGATCGCCTGCAGCGCATCGGCATAGCGCGGCACCTCTGGCAGGCGTGCGCCAAAGCGCAGGATGCGCGCGGCGCGGCGGACCAGTGGCGGCGCGTTGCGGTCACGCTCGATCCCGCGCAGCGCGCCGTGGCGCGCCAGCGTGCGGCCCCATTTCAGGAGGCGCCACAGATGGACGACGGGAGCGGTCATGCGATTAGCCCCTCCCCTTCAGGGGAGGGGTTGGGGTGGGGCCTATCCTCTGGATACAGGTCTCTGCGAGGCAGACAGGCCCCACCCCCAAACCCACCCCAGAACGCGAGGGGCATAAGAACGC
>JBHYGP010000117.1:0-5396 GCA_051858935.1 Sphingomonas sp. | reverse complement strand
GGCCTCGTGACGCAGGACCGCCATGCCCCGCCCGAATCAGGATCGCTCGCCCGCGCTGCGTCGGGCGCGCTGGAGCTGGTGCCATGGGCGCGGGTGGTGAACCTTGCCCGCGCGCTCGATGAGATTGGCGAAGCCGGGTTCTGGCGCATCGGCCTGGCGGGCGAAGCCAAGGGCACGCTGGGTGAAGTGATGGGCGACACGCGCCCCGCATTGGTGCTGGGTGCGGAGGGCGAGGGGATGCGCCACAACACTGCGGCGCATTGCGACGAGCTGGCGCGGCTGCCGATCTCGCCGCGCGTCGAGAGCCTCAACGTATCCAACGCCGCAGCCATCGCGCTGTACGCAGCCATCTCGCGCTAACCTTTGGGGACGCGCCAAACGGGGGAGTGATGTGATGTTCGACCGGTTCAAGGGGATCACGCTCGCGGTTCTGGCCCCGGTGCTGCTCGTCGGATGCGCGTTCAGTCCGGGCAAGTTCGCATCGACCCTCACCATCCTCGCCGATCGCAGCTTCACCTTCAGCTATCAGGGCGAGGTGATCGCGGTCGATATCGCGGGCGAGATGGCCAAGGGTATGGGCGACGCGTTCAAGGGGCTGGGCGACGCGGACGAAAAGAAGAAGACCACGACGAACCTGCTTCGTGATGCCGCCTGGCAGGAGGATAAGGACAGCCCCGCGACCGAGGACGAGGATTCTGCCGCCGACGATGCCAAGGAGGCTGCGGAGAAAGAAGCCAAGTTCAAGGCAATCGCCGAGGCGCTGACCAAGGAAGCGGGCTATCGCTCGGTCACCTATAAGGGCGACGGCGTGTTCGTGGTCGATTATCAGATCAGCGGCAAGCTGACCCACAATTTCCTGTGGCCCTATAATCTCGACGCGGAAGTGATCTTCCCCTTCGTGGTGCTGGAGCTGCGCGGGGCGGATACGGTGCGGGTCAAGGCACCCGCATTCGGCGACAGCGAGTCGCCCGGCAAGGGCAAGTCGGACGACGCCAAGAGCAAGCTCGACGGCACGTTCACGCTGATCACCGACGGCGAGATCGTCAGCCAGAATAACGAGGATGGCGCGAAGACCGATGGCACGCGCCGCACCGTCACCTGGAAGGCGACCCCGCTGAGCAAGGACGCCCCGATGGCGGTGGTGAAACTCGCGCCGAAGCCCTGACATCCCCTCTTCCGCTGGGAGAGGGGGTTAGTCCTCGGCGGCGATCGTCACCTTCAGCCCGTCCAGGGCAGCGGTGAACTGGACCTGACACGACAGGCGCGAGGTCTCGTTGCGGTCCGACGAGCTGTCGAGCAGGTCGTTCTCATCCTCGCTCATCGGCGGGAGTTTGGCCGCAAATTCCGGGTCGACATGGATGTGGCAGGTCGCGCACGAGCAGCAGCCGCCACACAGAGCGAGCAGTTCGTCGAACCCGTTGTCCCGGATCACTTCCATGACGCTCAGGCCCACTTCGCCTTCGACTTCGCGTTCTTCTCCTGCGCGCGTGACGACGATAAGCTTGGGCATGATCTTCTCCTGTCTGTTCCGCGCCCATGCCGGGGAACGCCGCCGCTTTCAAGGATTCGAAATATGGGACTGACCGCCGAACAGCTGCGCGAATCGCTCGATGCGATCGCGGCGGACGAGCCGCTGATGGCGGCCGCGGTCGCGCGGGTGGGCTATCCCGAGCCGCGTATCCGCGATCGTGGCTATGAGACGCTGCTGCGCACGATCGTCGGGCAACAGGTCTCCGTCGCGGCGGCGGCGTCGATCTGGAACAAGCTGGCGGCGGGGGTCGGCGACCTGACGCAGCCGGAGATTGTCGCCGCCGCGCCCGACGAGGCACTGCGCGCCGCCGGCCTGTCGCGGCAAAAGGCAAGCTATGCCAAGAGCCTCGCCGAGGAGGTGTCGACCGGTCGGCTCGACCTGAACGCCCTTCCCGCCGATGACGAGGCGGCGATCGCGCAGCTGGTCCGGGTCAAGGGCATCGGGCGCTGGTCGGCGGACATCTCTCTGCTGTTCGCCGAGGGGCGGCGCGACATCTGGCCCGCCGGCGACTTGGCGGTGCAGATCGAGGTCGGGCGTATCATGGGCCATGCCGAGCGCCCGTCGGAGAAGCAGACCCGCGAAATCGCCGAAGCGTGGCGCCCGCATCGCGGGGCGGCGGCGATTCTGGCGTGGCACCATTACTCATATGCTAAAACTGCGGCAAAGACTGAGGAGAGTTTAAGCCCACTGTGACGGCGGACAGCGACGGAAAAGGTTATTTGAACCGATCCTCAAGCGTAATGTCCGGTCGACTTTTCCAACATTGCGCGTAGTCCTACGAAATGAAGACACTTTACGGTCGCCTTTTTCGCTATCGACCTCGACCAGACCGGCAGCCGCTGGAAGACTTTTTGTCTGAAGCCCTCGCCGACCTTCTTGACCGTATGCCAGCCGAAACAGTCGACAATTTTCTCGGATCGTGCTTCCGCGAAGCGCGGGTGAAGCCGAAGCGGTTTGCGCCCGGAAAAGCGAAGCTTGAATGGGCCACCCAAGTGGCGATCAGCGGAGGCATCGCGGACATCGTTTTGTATGTCGATGACCGTCCATATCTGGTCATCGAAAACAAGACTTGGAGCGGATTCCGAGATCACAGCACCGAAACGGAAAGCGCCGATCAGCTTACGACATATTGTGCTTGGCTAGTCGCCGAAGCCGCGGCACCGGACGATTGCGCCATTCTTTTGGTGACCGGCACGACCCACGCGCCAGCGGGCTTCCACTCCGATGGAAACTACGCGGTCCAAGCAAGGGGCCAAGCGACCTGGGCGGCTGTGAGGCGATGGCTTCGTAGGGAAACTGCTGCTGTCGAAAACCGCGCTACATGGTCTGATCTCGCGATAGAACTGGCGAATTTCATCGAGGAAAAGCGATTGAGCAGTGAAATTTACACGCAGGCGGACGTTGCATCTATCAGCCTGACCCTGCCCACAATGGACCGGTGGGCATCCACCTTCGACACCATGTGGTCGAGCGCTGACGATATTCGCGAGCGCTTCCTGAACAAGAAGGTTTCACCGCTGCAATTCCGCGTGGAAGGAGGAATGGTCTGGCAGTGGCGCAAAGGGCAGAATGATCTCACTCCTGGTGGATCATGGCTCGCGTTGGGCCTACGGTTCCCTGAGGTTTCGGAATGGTACCTTGAGGTCGGACTTCCGGTAACACCGCATTTTGTGTGGATAGTTGGATCGGACGGAAGCCCGCTCGACTATAATGGCGACGTGCCGGAAGGTTGGTTGAAGGACGGCAACGATGGTGAGTACCTCTTTGCAAAGCCTCTCCACGAATTGTCCCCCGCGTCGGATGTCCGCGTGGATCAGCTACGTGAATGGTCGCGGTTAGCGTTGGCGGGTGCCCAGCGGATCATGTTGGCTTCGCGGCTGTCATAACCTCCTTACTCGCCTGGCACCATTACAAGGCGGATATGGCCGCGATCTGAAGCAGCCTGCCACCCTCGACCCGGACCAAGCGCGGGCAGCGGGAGAGCGTCTCGATGCGGTGGGCGACGATCAGGATCGCCGGGCGCGGGTCGAGCGCGGCGAGCCGGTCGAGAATCGCCGCCTCGCTCGCGGGATCGAGCGCGGCGGTCGCTTCGTCGAGGATCAGCAGGCGCGGACGGCGCAGGATCGCGCGGGCGATGGCGAGCCGCTGGCGCTCGCCCCCCGAGAGCAAGCCTCCGCGCTCCCCGATGATCGTGTCGAGGCCATGTTCCATCCGGGCAACGCGCTCCTCCGCCCCCGCCACGCGCAATGCGGCCATCAGATCATCGTCGGTGACCGTCGCGTCGCCCCAGCTCAGGTTGCGGCGGACGCTGTCGTGGAACAGGAAGGCGTCTTGCGGCACATAGCCGATCGCGCTGCCCCATCCGCCCGGCGGCAGCGGCGTGCCGCCGGCGCTGACGCTGCCCGATTGCGGCGCGAGCAGTCCGGCAATGAGGTCGATCAATGTAGTCTTGCCGCCGCCCGAGGGTCCGGCGATGCCGATCAGTTCGCCCGGTGCGATGGTCAGCGACGCCTCGCCGATCCCGGCCCCGGAGGGATAACGATAGGTCGCCCGGTCAAGCACTACCGCACCGTCGGGCGGCGCGACATGGCGGACGCGGGCGGCCGACGCCCCGCCCAGCTCGCCGAGCGCGACCTGCACCGCGGCATAGCTGGCGCTCAGATGGAGCAGCTGCTGCCCCGCCTGTTGCAGCTGCATCGCGAGCGGGGCCATGCGCGAGAAGATCAGCGCGAGCACCACCAGCACTGGCGCAGGCACGTTGGCGAGCACGCCGCCGACCAGCACGGCTGCAGCCGCCAACGCGGTGCCGATGCCGAACCAGGTGCGGGCATTGGCCTGGGTGACGGTGAAGCTGCGCTGCTCCGCCGCCGCCGCGCGCTGCGCAGCGTCGAACTCGGCGGCGAAGCCGATGCTGGCGTCCTGTGCCGCCGACGCCTTGAGCCCGCCGAGGAAGGAGGTCGAACTGCCCATCAGCGCGCGGTGCGCAACCACCATCCGGTCGCCCAGCCGGGCGCTGTTGCCGCTGCCGCGGTTGACCAGCAGCGCCAGCGTCGCCAGCCCCGCCAATGCGGCAATGGCAAACAGCGGCGCGAGCGCCAGCGCGACGGTCAGCTGGATGCCGATCATCGCGGCGGAGACCAGCGACTGGATCAGAAAGTGGGTCGCGCTGCCGATCCGCCCGATATCGTTGGTCAGCAGGCTGGTGATCCGCGCATGCTCGACCCCGGCCAACCGCTCCCACGGCGCGGCGGCGAGCGTGTCGACCAGTCGGCGGCGCATATCGAGCGAATAAGTCGTCTGAAGGTCGAACAGGGCCAGGTCGCGGCGGCGCAGTACCAGTGTCCGCACGATCATCACCGCGACGAAGGCAGCGACCAGCACCGCCAGCCGGGTGCGGATATCGTCGCCAAGCCACATGGCGACCCATGCCATCGACTCGCCCGGCGCGACGATCAGGCCGATCAGCGGCACCAGCAGCGCGAGCCCCAGCCCCTCAAGCACCGCGCCCGCCGCGACCCATGCGACCGCGACCACGCCGCGCCGACCCGACCGGGTGGCGAGATTGGTCGCAAAGGCGATGGCGGTCGACCGCGCAGAAGCGGCGGTGGGCGGCGGTGCGGCGTTCATGTCGGTGCTTGTGCAGCGCTTTTCGCAAAGGGCAAAGACTTTGCGCGTCGCGGGGTGGAATCGTGCGCGCCGCTGCGCCATGAGGGACGCCAGCCAAGGAGACGAGAACCCATGAAGACCCGTGCCGCCGTTGCGTTCGAGGCAAAGAAGCCGCTCGAGATCGTCGAGCTGGATCTGGAGGGTCCGAAGGCGGGCGAGGTGCTGGTCGAGATCATGGCGACGGGCATCTGCCACACCG